>JAYYQC010000253.1:0-6350 GCA_036128675.1 Myxococcota bacterium
TGAGGCTACTGGGAACTGGGGACCCATACCCTCCGGCTATAGTCTGAGTTTTGTAAGTGATGAACGCATTCGATGGTATTTCGGTGCACGCTTTTGAAAGCGCTAGACTGTGACACGTCGTGGGATGACTTGAGGAATGAACCCAGATATCCCCCATGCCATCGTCATCTTCAGGAGCCAGGTAGAAGATAACGTTTCCCCATATCTCGGTGGGAGGTGAGATGATGAAGAACCCACATTGTCACGCAGGGTTCCTTACGCAGCAAAACTATCTACTGGTTAGTTTATTTATAGCGACATCGAAATCTTATTGATTTCGATCGCCCTCAAAACTCCCTTTAACATTCTTTAGAGAACACCACTTCGAGTGAATTCGACTGCACCGCGCGAGCAGGGTGCCGCAGGCATTCAAAAGTTCTTGAGACGTTCTGCGATAAAGGGAGATGAAGAGAGACGCGACGTTCGTGGAATGATGCGAAGAACGAACCCAGATGTTCTCCGCATCATCGCCAGGCTCAGGAGCCAGTAGAGTCTGACGTTTCCCTAAAGTCCAGGTGGGAGGTAGGACTAAAGAGAACCCACATTGTCACGCTGGTAACACATTGTCATACCACTATTCAACTGGCTAGTTGATTTAATAGGCCCACCGAATTTTTTTCGCCACGACGATCAAAAAAAGTACATCTCGTTTTCCAAGCCCTATTTTTTTGAGCAACACCCTCAGGGTCATGCCGAGAACCCCTGTGTCAGCAAGAACGACTTACACACGTTGGAGGCCATCATGGGCAAGACAGAACGAGACATTCCAAGCTTAGAAGCTATCGGGCAGTTTCTCGCATCTGGAATCCCGGTGGCAAAGCCAGCTGGGTCGGTTGTTTTGGGCGGCGAACAAGCCCTCCACCCTCAGCCCGGACAACGCTGGTGGGAATCGCTGATGCTGGCGCGAGAATCGCGCATCAAATTTCGACGAAGCTTGCACACCAGCAAGCTTTGCTGAACGTGGGACCTGGGATCTTGAAGCCCTTCTCCCCCTTCTCCCTATCCCAACTTCGGGAGCTCGGGACCCACGTTCGCCCAACGACTGGACCTCTGGTCCGGTAGGTTATGCCAGGAGCTCTTAAGTGACTCCTCTCCCCCTTCTCCCCCTGGACCTTGGGGGCTTCGGGCATAACCACCCTCTCGGATCATCTTCGGATGTGATGAATGGCTGCTGCCTGGAGGCTCCTTGGTATCCTCCCCCTTCTCCCCCCACTGGGGAGTCTCAGGCAGCGGCCCCCTTTTCTCCCCATCGCGTCAACCTCGGTTGACGATGGCTGCGCACCTTGGTCCTTCCGGGTGTCCTCCCCCAAATATCTCCCTATCTCGGGGTCTTGGGTGCGCAGTCCCCTTTTACGGATTCTCAATCACTCTCTGAAAGAAGCAAGCCCAACGAATCGGCGAACCGTAGACCTACAGAGGTTGGACGAAAGGATTGATTCGAAATGCGCTCCAGCCAGCCCCGCTGAAGTGCTTCCTCGATACCTCGATTCCAATCGGCCAGACGAGCGCGCGGGACAAAGTCAGGTACCGCAGGAAAAGGATCGCTCAATCGAGCCAATGTCAACGCTCGCTCTTCGAACCGGGTGTCACTGCTTAAAATCTCAGTCCACTCATTGCGAAGCGCCGCATTCCCACCCTGCCAATAATCGAGCCATTCCTTAATCGAGACGACTGACTGATAGCGCTCCCAGCCGTTATCACCACGCCGCCGAAGACCGTGTGCACCTGGACCTATGCCCAAGTAAGGCAGGCCATGCCAATAGCCTTGATTATGCAATGAGCGATGTCCCGTTCTCGCAAAACTCGAGACTTCATAGCGCTCATAGTCCGCCTCAACGAGCCTCGTCGCAATTCTCTCCATCATTGCGACAACGAGGTCATCCTCAAGCTCATGTAGCTGCCCTTTGTCTCGGCGTCGAGAAAAGGGTGTCCCTTCATCGAAGGTAAGCTCATACATCGATACGTGGTGCGTCCCAACCTCAATCAGCTCATCGAGCGACGCCTCGAGGTCGAGGAGGGTCTGCCCAGGTACCGCGAAAATGAGATCCAGACTCACACTTGGAAACCCACACTCGAGCGCCCACTTCGTAATGAGCCGGCTCTCTTCATCATCGTGGTCTCTACCAAGGACATGAAGGAGTTTCTTTTGTGTTGCCTGCCACCCGATACTGACCCGTGTAATTCCAAGGTCCTTCAAGGCCTCTAAATACGCCCGGTCAACCGTACCAGGATTGAGTTCGAATGAAATCTCTTCGATCTCATCGACGCGACTTATACTTTTGACCTCATGAAGAATTGCTTCAATGACATCGATAGGCATCAGTGAAGGCGTTCCTCCACCGAAATAAAGGGTACGCAATCGGTGATTCTCAAACGCGCTGGCTTGAGCGCGAAGCTCGGTCAAGAGCGCTTGCTGGTAGAGCTCCCATGGTGGCTCTCGCCAGCCAACAACGTTGAATTCGCAATACGGGCAGACCGTTCGGCAAAAGGGAACGTGAATGTAAAGCCCATAATCCAAATCAACCTCAGCGTACGGTCATCGAGTCAATGCTCAGATTTCCTAATAACATGATGATCTGTGCTTGTTCCATCAAGTCACCACCGGCCAGCTGTAAATGGGTGGCATCAGCAATCGTCTGTCCCCAAGTGGGATCTGTCGCGTACCAACGGCCATCGACATAAACTTCTGCCCAAGCATGCCAACCAAGACCATCACCAGGTCTCCAATACCCCACACCTACCGCTACACGCGCTGGGAGCCCAACCGCGCGGGCCATCGCGACAAAGAGCGCGCTGTGCTCTGTACAATCGCCACGGCCAGTCTTCAGAGCCTCGAGCGCATTTGAGAATGCGGGAACATATGCGTCACGTACATGCTGATAAACAAACTCGTTAAGCCGCTGCACGGCCCCTGCGACATCTTTGGCCGGCGCTACAACGCGACGCGCGATTTCCACAAGCTCAGGCGCATCGCTCTGCAAATATGGTGTTGCCTTAAGCGTATCTTCAGGTGCCCCCTTCGTAAACTTCGCATCCAGTGGAAATGGATGTTTCGGCAAGCTTGGATCACGGGTCAGCGTGACTCGGACACGGCCATTCTCAGCCGTCTCAACTTTTTGTCGAGCTGTTGTAGGCGGTAAGCGGTCGCCGAAGCCATTGATCAAAAAGCTCACCTCGGTCTTCTCGCTTTGGGACTCAATGACCTGCGGTGTCTTGACCGAAGAGCTCACCAAGAGGTCTTGTTGAAAGTCTTTTCGCTTCGCGATTTCAGGCGGCTCGCGCAAGGCTTTAAAAAAACCACCTACCTTGGATTCGAGGAGCTCTCCATCCTCGTCAAAGAGCGATGTCTCTTCAACGCCCGCGTTTAGATACTTTGATTCGACATGAAATACGCGACTCTCTACGCCTGCGAAGTTACGTGTTTCAATTTTGGTCACGGTGTGACTCACCTCGAGATCTCGCGCCATTGAGGCATCAAGCACCTTCAGATTCCAGCTGTCTCCGACCTTTGAATCCTTCAGTTCATTGCGAAGAGTCTTAATGCTTCGCAAGGTATCAGCGGTCGTTAGAGTCGTTGTCTGCGTTGCGCCACCCGCACTGGTTGTCCAAGCAAGCGCGTCGCCTGCACGCCTACCTGAAATTTTCACACTTCCAGTCGCCGCCGCTTGTTCAAACTCGATTGCTTGCAAGGCTTCGGTCTTCACGTCGTAAGTGCGGGATTCAATGAGCTTAATATCTGAGACTGCACCCATCCCGCGGATCGTTGCTTCGAGCTGAGTCGAATAGACCACCTTGCCGTCTGACTCTTTGAGGTTGAGCTCCATCCATCCCATTTTGGTGCCATTGAGATAAACTCCATAGGTCGACTGCTGCATCAGAGGCGCTGAGGGCTCTACCGCTGGAGGTACCGATGTCTCCGGCTCGGACTTCTCTGTTTGGGGCACCTCTAGTTGAGCGCTGACCTCAGGTATCAGCGTGTCACCGCTACCCTTGTCCAGCTCCGCAACCTTTTTCGGCTCTTTGGAAGGAGCGATTTCGACTGGACTTGCAGGCCCCATCGACGGCTGCCCTGAAGGAGATGGTTCATCTTTTTTACAGCCACCTAAGAGCACACCAGCGAAGAGAGCCGCCATAATTATCTGAGTACACTTCATTGGAACCTCCGCGTTCGCGCCATCTTTAACGAAGGCACGGCCTCTTGCCAAATCCTTCAAACCGGAAGCGTTGACAATCGGAGATAAATTCCGAAAAGCAGTCTTTATGGAGATAAAAGTAGTCTATTTGGGTGGGACCCGCGGTCTCACCGGCACGTCAGAAGAGTCATTGAGCCTCGAGCAGTCCTCAGTTTCCGGACATGAGTTCCTCGACATCATCTTTAACAAACATCCCAAGCTACGCGACCACGCAACAAGTATCCGCCTGGCGGTAAACTATGACTTCGTCGAGTTGGCAGCGATGATCGAAGACGGCGCTGAGGTCGCATTGGTGCCACCGGTCCAAGGTGGTGCGCCCAATTATCTGGTCACCGAAGAGGCGCTGGAGCCCCTCGATGCATGGCATGCCGTGACCAACGACCGTGCTGGTGCAACTGTTCTTTTTATAGGCACAGTCCGCAATCACAGCCGAGGAAAAGATGTTGAGGGACTCGAGTACGAGGCCTACGTTCCAATGGTTGAAAAGACCCTCGATACCATCGCAAGTGCCTGCAATGGTGCCAATAAAGAGAGCCAAACCTTTATCGCACATCGTTACGGCAGTCTCAAAATAGGAGACGCCTCCGTTGTCATCGCTTCAAGCGCTCCTCATCGTGCCGAAGCC
Source organism: Myxococcota bacterium (assembly GCA_036128675.1). Classification (GTDB taxonomy): domain Bacteria; phylum Myxococcota; class XYA12-FULL-58-9; order XYA12-FULL-58-9; family JABJBS01; genus JAYYQC01. The sequence goes on from JAYYQC010000253.1 coordinate 4,858, forward strand.
TTTGATGCATGTCGTCAGGCGATTGAGTCCATCAAGACAGATGTACCAATATTTAAGCGAGAGAAGACAAGTGACGGAGAAGAATGGGTCGGATTTGGTGGAGGCTAGGCGGCTTCGAAGTGAAGCTTCGCGAGCTTTTGATAAAGACCAGGCCGCGCCATCAGTTCATCGTGGGTGCCTTGATCCTCAACTTCGCCGTGTTTTAGTACGATGATCCGGTCAGACTCTCTGATCGTAGAAAGGCGGTGGGCGACAACAATGGCGGTGCGATCCTTTAAGAGCGTCTCTAGCGCGAGCTGTAATTTCTCTTCGGTTACCGAATCCACATTACTCGTCGCTTCATCAAGAACTAAAACCTCGGGGTCGAGCGCAAGTGCCCGGGCGAACGCGAGGAGCTGTCGCTCGCCAGCCGAGAAGTTTGAGCCGAGCTCCTGTACCTCAGTTTCATACCCGTTGGGTTGCCGCATAATGAACCCATCGGCTTGAACTGCCTTAGCCGCTCGCTTAACCGCTTTCTCTGAGACAAGTCCCCCCAGTGAGAGATTTTCCATAATAGTCCCAGCGAAGAGAAAAACATCCTGTAAGACCACCGCGTAAACCTTCCTCACCGAGCTGAGTTCCAGTTCTTTAATGTCCTGACCATCGATCTCGACAGCCCCCTTTTGAACATCGTAGAGGCGATTAAGCAGCTTTAGGATGGTCGTCTTACCCGAGCCAGTTGGGCCTACAAGCGCGACATGTTCACCGCGTTTGAAGCTAAGATTTACATTGCGCAACACCCAGTCAGGATCACCATCTTCAGTCTCTTTGTAATAGAACGAGACATCTTTAAGACTAATCGTATCTTTCAGCCCAGAAACCGAAGGAGCCCCCGACTTTTCCTTGAGTTCGACCGGTTCATCGAGGAGCCCAAAAATGCGTTCACAGGCTGCAAAAGCCTGCTGTAGCATTGTGAACTTCGCTGAGAGATCGCGAATTGGAATGAAAAATCTTCGAATATACTGGATGAACGCGACAAGTGTTCCAGCTCCAACTGCCCCTGTGGAGAGGTCAACGGCTCCAAGCCAAATTAGAATCGCGACAGTAAAGGTCCCCAAAGCTTCAACGATTGAGAAGAGCGCCGAGTCCACCAAGATCGCATCACGGTTGGCGTCGCGATACTGGCGGTTCAAATCTTCAAACTCGTCGCTTGTGCGCTCTTGCTGTACAAACGCCTGAACAACACTCATCCCACTAAGGTGCTCGGCCAAGAATGCGTTGATCCGAGCCAGCAGGGCTCGGACGGAGCGAAATGCAACCCGTGCCTTACGCTGCATAAAGACAACCAGAGCTACCAAGACCGGCAACGTGATAAAGGCAAAGAGAGTCAGCTTTACATCCATCAGCAACATAGCGCTGACGATACCGATAAGGACAACCACATCGGCCAAGATGGTTACAGCCCCCGTCGCGAAGACCTCCGCGAGTGACTCGGTGTCATTGGTCAGGCGCGT
>JAYYQC010000254.1:0-2847 GCA_036128675.1 Myxococcota bacterium
ACCGGTTTGGTCGACTGCTAAGCCATTGTCTGGTGAGAAACATTTGAGTCCGTCGAGGCACGGATGAGATGGCACTTGAGTTCGGCCGCCACATGTATCGCCGATGGCGCCGTTTCCCCAAGAGTAATTTACGTCGGCGTAGCCGGCCTCATAACCAAATACCTTCACGGTGAGATTCACTGGGAGGGTTCCAGAGATGGTGATGTCCTCGGAGCCGGGGTTGTTGTTGCGTCCGTTGTAGCCAGAATAGGTGATGCGCAGCCCGTTCCAGTCTTCAATGGTTTGTTGGGTTGGTCCGGAGAGGATTCCATGTTCTCCGTAGAGGTCCCAAGCAACGATCTTCTCACGCCCGGCGAAGAGCTGGATATCGATATCCGCGCCGCTTTCGGCATCAAGGCTGACGGATACATTTGTCTTGCCAGCTGGGATTGTGCCGACGACGCGCGTACGGTAGCGGTCTACGGGTTGTGAAAAGGCACCAGAGCCCTGGTCTACGCAGTCATCGGTTGCCGACCAGCCATAATTAACCTGGGCATAACCGGCATTGTAACCGTAGGCGGTCATCATCAATTCTCGATTTGAGACACCATTGAGTCGAATCCACTCATTGCCGCGCTCTCCGTTCACTCCGTTGAACCCGCTGTAGCAGTACTCAAGTCCTTCGTAGACGGTGCATTCCTCTGAGCGGTCATTTAAGAGGCCGTAGGGCCATGCAACGATTGCTTGTCCGGTAGCTACATCGATGAGCTGGATATCAACATCCCGCGGGCTAAAAAGCTGAACCGAGATATCGCCCATGCCTGCCGGAATCTTTCCAATTTCGACAATGCCGCCTTGGACAACATACTGCTCGAACTCGCCACTTCCATCATCGCAAGGCGAGCCCCACTCAAAGTCGGCGAGCGCGGTATTAGAACCGAACAAAATGGCAGTCAGAGAGCCCCAAAGAACAAGGGATTTCGCTGAAATCATGATTTTTCCTCCAAACTTCGGCCGCGTCTAATAATCTAGGGCTCGAAGTTCAAGAGGTTGAGGCTAGAAAGCGACATTAATTTCGAGGGCGGGTTTCCAGAGACTCGTAGACCAGACCCTTAGCTCATGGCCTTCAGCGGTGTTGAGACGGGTAGAATGCAGGGCTGATGGGAGCGGAACCGGGCGCTTGAAGCGTGCTTCAAGCTTATAAGAGGACTGCCCTGACAAAACTGGGTGGAGGGCCCAGGCCAAGGTCCAGGTCCCGTGAATGATGTGGCGCGAAAACCCGAAGGGCTTCGCCAGCCAAGCTCGTTGGTGTATCGGATTTAAGTCCCCTGCGACTTTTCCATAACGACGGCCGAGGTCCTCTGGAAGATCAAATCGGATGGTCTCACTATCGCGCCAGCCATCCCGGTCTTCCTGTGCCTCTTGGGATTTAGACCGCGGCTGATTTGTGGACATCTTGAGCGCAGTAGCGCGACTCGTCCATGGAATCTCACCGCTGGCGGTCTTGAGTTCGGTGAGGACCTCAATCATCCGTCCTTTGGGGTGCATGCCACCTGGTCCGACTGATGCGGTAAATGTGAGCGACTCAGTGCGGTGAATAGGGCGGAACTGCTCGATTTCATTGGTGACATGCACCAAGCCCATTGGATGAAAAGGAAAGCCGTGCGTCCCGAGTAAACCGAGATGCACCGCCGCAGCTGCGAGCTGCGGGTATGTCGGAGGGAGGTGCTCGAGATCATGCCAGCCCGGGCAGACGCGGTGAAAGGCATCGAGTCTCGCCGGCTCGATCGGCAGTGCGGCGGTCGCGGAGAGGGGGGGCCACTCGTTATTCGGTGCATCTAGGCGAGTAGGACGAAAGAGGCGAAGGTGGTCAATGACAGTTTGAACGCTTGGCAAAACAGGGCTCCTTGTTGGTGCTTCCTAACCACACTGTTTGATACTTGAGAAGGGGGCGAACGCACGCTTTTCCCTTGCGTCATCGGCAAAACCTCACGCAACATGTCAGCTAGGAGGAAGTTCGCATGACAAGGCTCTCGATGGCTCTGATATTTACTGCGATCATACTCGTTGGCTGCCCTTCGGAAGATGCCGACCCTTGGTCTCCGGTTGAACAAATCACCGATGTCGTCTGGGCCGATGATCAGACCAAGATCGCATATGTTTTAGAGCGATATGAAGAAAAGGTTGAAGGTACTTCTCCTTACCTGAATGTCCAGACGAGGAATCACCGCTATTCTGTGTTTGTAGCAAATCCAGATGGAAGCGACGCGCGAGAACGGTTGGTTGCACAGCCAACCCGGCCCCTGGGTGAACTTCGATATTATGCGTCGCGCGATCTCTTGTTGATTCATGATGCGCGCGAGAATGGTCGCGCGGCTTGGATTCATTATCAGGATGGCCGTTCGGAGAAATACGCGGACACAAGAGAGCGCGCGTGTGATGGTACTGTCTTCGCAACACTTCCTTCACCAAGTGGGGCGTGGTTAGCTTTGGTACGAGGCGATGAAGACCCGGGATGTCTCGAGAATTCGACGACCAATGCGACGGTTTCCCTTTTAAGCACTGAAGACCTGAGCGTGGTTATCGGGCCACTTACGCTTGGCTTTACGGACAATGCACCTGAATTAACATGGACGCCTAGCGGCGATTTCCTCATGTCTGATTATGAGACGACCTACCGGATCACGACGGAAGAGTGGGACTTGAGTCCCTTACCTGGTTGCTTTGACCCTCAGACGACCACTGGAGCTCGCGGGGTCGATGGGCGCGAGATTTGGGTTGATGCCAACAACTTCATTATTCAGTCGGGCGAGGCTGTCTGGGGATGTCAATGCGAGGGTACCGGTGCAGCGTTGTATTGCCGTTAGT
>JAYYQC010000255.1:0-15402 GCA_036128675.1 Myxococcota bacterium
CGGTTATAATCCCAAATCTTTAGCTCGGACTCGGGAAATGACACCACCAAAAACCGCTGGGCATCGTCTCCGGCAGAGCTGAGTTTAGCGACCCGGGAGGCAGCTGCAGACCGATGATGCCCGTCCGCGATATAGATGGGGCCGAGGTCTTCGAAAGCCGCAAGGATAGCCTCATTATGGCACGCGTCGACTTTCCAAACCTCATGCCGAATGCCATCGCTAGCCTCGAAATTGTAGAGATGGCTCTCAGCCAATGTAGCTTGCGTTACCTTTTTGAGTTTTTCATGGTCGCGATGCGCTAAGAAAACATTACCCGATTGCGCAGCGAGAGCTTCGATGTTGCGGACCCGGTCATCTTCTTTGTCGGGGCGGGTATACTCATGTTTTCGAACGATATTTTGGTCATATTCCTCAACGTCGGCTGTCATTACAAAACCGGTCTGAGATCGGCCATCCATCGTGAGACGATAGAGAAAGAAAGCCTCTTCCTTGTCGCGAATCAAGATACCTTCTTCAATAAGACGATCTAAGGCCTTACGACCTTGAGCGTAAACTTGTGCATCATAAGGGTCCACCGAATCCGCTAAATCGATTTCAGGCTTGGTTACATGTAAAAAGCTCTTCGCATCGCCGCCAAGCTCTCGCGCCTCTTCTCGGTTAACGACGTCATAAGGAACTGATGCTACCAGCGGTGCTTGCCCTTCATTGGGGCGCAGAGCGCGAAATGGATATACTTTGGCCACAATCTTCTCCTCAAGATTCAGCAATATGTTACGGGAATTCGACCGACTCAATTACAACGGGCTCTTTAGGCACGTCAGTCATACCCTCCGGTAATTCCTTACATGGTCGGCGCTTCTGGCTTGGACAGGCCGTTTCAACTTGCGAAATAGCCTCAGCGATCTCTAAGCCACCAATTACCCTCGCAAAAACGGTGTAGCCGTAATTTGCATCGTCGCGGTAATCAAGATGGTAGTTGTCTTTGAGATTGATAAAAAATTGCGAGGTGCCAGAGTCTTTGTGTTTTCGTCTCGCGACAGCCACTGTTCCCTTTTTATTGGGGATAAAATTCTTCGCCTCGTTCTTGATCGGAGACTTAGGTGACTTTGCAGTAAGCATTGGCGTGTATCCACCAGCTTGAATCGCAAAGCCTGGAATCACACGGTGAAAAATTGTCCCATCGTAAAATCCCTCTTCAGCGTAACTCACAAAGTTTTTGCACGCGATCGGAGACGCCTCTTCAAGTAGCTCGATGGTAATGTCTCCCATCGAGGTATGAAGAATCACTTCATCGCCGCCGGAATCATCTGCCGGCTCCACCGGCTCGTCTGCCTTCTTATCCTCTTCATCATCAGAACAGCCCCCAAGGCTAGAAGCAGCAAATCCAAATAAAGTCAGGCTAAGAAGAGTAGACAGAGCGGCGCGCCCGAACTTATCTCGATTCAATCGTGTCATATTGAAGTCATAGGGCACGTCGCCCACCGAGGCAACAACCTACCTAGGTAAGATCAGTGTAGGATCTTCATCGCGAGCGCGGTAGAGAATCACGGTATGCCCAACTACCCCAACCAAGTGGGCGGCAGCGGACTGAGCCACCCAGTCTGCTGTATCGGACTTAGACTCCGGCCGGCGCAACCTAACCTTGATAAGCTCATGTGTCGCTAAAGCATCTACAACTGCACCTACCGTGCCGGGTACAACACCATCCTCGCCGACCCAGACCGTCGGCCTGATGGAATGCGCTCTCTCCTTGAGCCAACGACGTTGCTTTGTAGAGATTGATTTTGGGTTCAACTTTCCCAAGAACTTACCCTCTTTTAGTTCGCCTCGGCACGAGACCTTTTAGACGAGTTTTTCTTTTTCGGTGCTGGCTCCGCTGGAGCAGCCACAGGCGCAGCCGGCTCTTCACCACTCTGTGGAATCAACCCAAAATGCAATCGAATGCGTTCTTCGATGCTTTGGGTGAGCTCGGTATGCTCTCGCAGAAAGTTCATTGATTGCTCGCGACCTTGGCCAAGACGATCCCCCATGTAGGAGTACCATGAACCAGCCTTATCAATGATTCCGATATCGGTTCCGAGATCCAAAATATCGCCGTGACGAGAGATCCCCTTACCGTAGAGAACGTCAAATTCATGATCCCTAAACGGTGCGGCCAACTTATTTTTCACGACCTTGACCCGAGTTCGGTTCCCCATCACCTGATCAGATGATTTAATCGCACCAATCCGGCGGATATCGAGACGTACCGATGAATAGAATTTCAGTGCGTTACCACCCGTCGTCGTCTCTGGACTTCCAAACATTACACCAATCTTCATCCTGATCTGGTTAATGAAGATAACGCAGGTTTTGCTCTTCGAAATAATACCTGTGAGCTTACGAAGCGCTTGGCTCATCAAACGAGCTTGAAGACCAACGTGGCTATCACCCATCTCACCCTCAATCTCCGCGCGAGGTACCAAGGCAGCAACGGAGTCGATGACCAAGATATCTACAGCATTTGAGCGCACAAGCATCTCAGTAATTTCGAGAGCCTGCTCTCCCGTATCAGGCTGCGACACAAGGAGGTCATCGGTATTAACCCCAAGCTTCTTGGCGTAGGTAACATCAAGAGCATGTTCTGCATCGACAAAAGCAGCTACGCCACCAGCCTTTTGGGCTTCGGCTACCGCGTGCAACGTCAAAGTTGTCTTACCACTTGATTCCGGTCCATAGATCTCGACGATTCGCCCACGTGGAAGGCCACCCGTTCCAAGTGCCACGTCCAAGCCGATGGAACCTGTCGAGATCACATCAATATCGTCTTGGGGCGAAGTCCCGTCCCCAAGGCGCATAATTGCCCCTTTGCCGAACTGCTTCTGAATAGTATTTACGGCAAGTTCAATTGCCTTTTCTCGGTCAAATCCGCCAGCTCCAGCCATGATAGCCCTCCCGCGCAAAGGTGTTGGATGCTTCTACATCTCTCGGTTTATGTCACAAACGAGTACTGAACAAGTGTACGGCACTCTCTTTCTTCTATCCTAAGACCTACCTCTGACAAATTTTTGCTTCTCACACCGTATAAAAGTACGTTCCGCCAAAAAATTGCATTGAGCTGATCGACAGGTCAAGATGCGTCGTAGACTGCGGCCGAAGGTCTGAGCGAGGAAAGTGTAGTGGCAAAAACCCAACAACAAGATGATGTTCGACGCTTACGAACGGCGGCACTATGGGCCAATGCATTGGCTCGAACGTTCAAGCGCGTCGCTCTCTTCGAGATTAAGGGAACGGATGCGAGGGTCGTTTACCTCAAAGGACTCGATCTATCTTGTCGAGGCGAGCGTCTCAGTCTTCTATCCCAAAATCCCCTACGTTGGAGCATCGAAGCCGCATCGCCGATAGTCGGCTCAGGCCGCTCACCCGGTGTAGACCAGATCCAAGAAGCGCTTCATATCGAACGACCTCGGGCCTTTACCGTCATGCCAATTGTAATCGACGGTAAAATCCGGGCATTCACCTACGCGGACAATGACCACGAACCATTCTCTCTCGAGGCAGTGAGTCAGCTTTTCGAGACCTGTCAAAACGCTGTCGAGCACAAAGATCCGAGCGCTGTATTCGAGCATCCTAAGCGTAGCCGTCGCAAGTCAAGTTCGCACTTCGAGACATTGCTCAGCGGCAGCACAAGACGTATTCGCTCTCAAGCTCCATCGAGTCGTCCTAGCCTGGCCGAGTCCACAAGGTCGGCGCAGTTTATCGAAGGACCTCTAAGCGCCCCTGAATCGACTCCGAATTCCAGCCCAACCAATGAGGAGCCATCAAACTTTACTGAAGGTAACGAGCTTCACATCGTAACACCCGACGGTATCGTGCCACTGGAAAAATTTAGAGCCAACTCAAAGACCAAGAGTCGATTCTTAAAGCCTCTGTCGACATTGGCATCGGGTGCTGCGGCAATCGCCTTATTCGGGCTCCTTTGGTTCGCCCCCGTCGGGGGACCAAACAGCGACCAACGTGTCGAGATTACACGTGGTTCTACGGTAAAAGAGATTGGCGAAAACCTGGAGGCACAAGGGCTTGTTCGAAGTGGTAAAGCTTTTCAGTTACTCGCTCGTGTCAAAGGCGTAGACCACGCCCTGCGCGCCGGTCATTATCGACTGCAAGGCTCGATGTGGAGTTGGACGGTCTTAGACCAGCTCGTCAGTGGGCAGCTTCAGACCAAGGCGGTGACCATACCTGAAGGGCTCACGTTGACTCAGATCGCAGAACGCGTCGAGGACGCGGGACTCGCTGATGCCAACGCCTTCATCGATGCTGCTCGAGATAAAGAGTTACTTGACGAATATGGACTCCCAACCCCAAGCTTTGAAGGATTTCTCTTCCCAGAAACCTACCGCTTCGCGGAAGGGCTTGATGCACGCGACCTTGTCGAGGCGATGGCCGAGGAGTTCTTCGAACGCTTCGCAGAGGTTATTCCCGATGGAACTTCCCCTGATGAACTCATCGAAAAAATTATTCTGGCCTCTCTGATTGAACGAGAAGCAAGAAGCAACACCGAGATGCCTCGGATAGCTGGTGTGTTTCAAAATAGAATACGTGAAGGCATGCGCCTAGAATCGTGTGCAACAATTCAATATATCCTCGGTAAGCCTAAAGAGCGTCTGCTCCTGAGAGACCTCCGAATCGAGTCGCCTTATAATACATATCTAAACCGGGGCTTACCGCCTGGTCCAATTGCGAGTCCAAGTGCTTCCGCGATAGCTGCGGCTTTTGCTCCGGAAGAGCATGACTACCTCTTTTTCTTTGCGAGAAAAGACGGATCAGGCACCCACGTCTTCTCAAAGACTTATAGAGAGCATCAGCGCAAAATTGCGAAACAAAAGCGTCGAAGACGCTAGTTCTTTACGTCCATCGTTCCGGCTGGCAGAATCATACCATGACATTTTGGAGAACCACGTTCCCGGTCGGACGGTTTCAATGCAACTGTTCAATTGTAGCCGACCTCAGTGCCCGCGAGGCCATCGTGATCGATCCAGGTGATGAGGTGCCGAGGATTCTCGAAGTTTTACAAGAGCGCGACCTAAAGGTCACCGCCATCGTGCATACACATGCCCATCTCGACCACATCGGTGGTACCGCTGAGCTGTGCGAGCATACGCACGCTGACTCGTATTTGCATCCCGATGACCAAATGCTTCACAATCTGCTGCCTCAACAAGCGATGCTTCTTGGTCTACCACTACCCAAATATGGGCCGATCGACGAAATGCTCTCCGATGGACAAGGGCTGAGTTTCGGTAAATTCGAGCTTGGTACTCTGCACACCCCTGGACACTCACCGGGCTCAGTATGTTTTACTGTCCCAGGTCAAGACCTGTGCTTCTCTGGTGATACTCTATTTCGCAATAGCATCGGCAGAACTGATCTCTGGGGTGGAGATTCAGATGTTATTAAGAAGTCGATTCAGAATAAGCTCTACCATCTCCCGAACGCAGTTCAGGTAGTGACCGGTCATGGGCCCGAAACCTCTATCGAATTCGAAAAATCTACAAATCCATTTGTGAGGCACCTAGCCTAGGTTTCTATTGTCGAACATGAAAGAATCTCTCCCCAAAGTTGTGGTACTGGATCGTGGTAGCCTCGCTCCAGATTCTCTTGACTGGAGCGCATGGGATAGCCTTGAGGCGTCCATAGAGTACTTTCACAATACAGAGCCGTCAGAGCTTGAGGAACGCACTCGGGGGGCTGTGGCGTTACTCACGAATAAAGTTGTCATTCCACGAGAAATCATGTCGGAAAATTCTCAACTTCGGTTCATCGGGGTCATGGCAACCGGCGCAAATAATGTAGACCTCAATGCAGCACGTGCATCGAATATCGTCGTTTCTAACGCGAGAGATTACGGAACCGAAAGTGTAGCACAGCATACATGGATGCTCATTCTCTCCCTCAGCCACCGCCTCTACGAGTATCAGACACTCCTTAAGTCCGGTGCATGGAGCAACCAACCCTTCTTCGCATTACTGAAGCCAAGTAAAGCTGAATTAACCGGTCAGACCCTCGGAATTATCGGTCTCGGGACCCTCGGTGGTGCAGTGGCTCAAAAAGCACACGCGTTCGGAATGAATGTCTGTGCACTCGAATCGAAGCGAAAGAATCACGAGAATATCTTTCCTGATATTGAGCGGCTGAGTCTTGATGCGCTGCTTCGAAGATCAGATGTCGTCTCGCTTCATTGTCCTCTAAGCGATGAGAATCGAGAGTTTATGAATGAGGACACGTTTAAGAAGATGAAACCTGGAGCGCTCTTAGTAAATACCGCGCGTGGTGGCCTAATTGATCAAGATGCACTTCTAAACGCGCTTCGCTCCGGTCATCTTGGCGGTGCAGCGCTGGACACCGTGGATATCGAGCCACCGCCGAGAGACCACGCCTTACTCACCGCGGAGCTTCCTAATCTCCTCATTACCCCTCACCACGCTTGGGGAAGCCAACGTTCTCGACAGACACTCGTAGATCAGAGTTTGGAAAATTTACGAGCCTTCTTGAATGGCTCACCTATCCGGTGCCTTTAAACGATTCGGCGAAGTAGTTGAGGTAGCGCGGGTGTAGGGTTACAAACCTCTCATGCAACGCTCAAAACTCATTACACTCCCATTCGGTCTTTTTTGCCTTTTATATTGCCAAATTGCATGGTCCGAACCGGCGAATCCCGACTGCTCGAATCCACGAGCGGCGGTTCAAAGCCTTCTGGATTGGCTTCAGCCCGAGCACTTTAGTGCCTCCAAAGCAGCGACATGCATCGAGAGCTCGTCGGGAGAAGAGAGCGAAGTTGCTGAGCTTCGGGCCCGTCAGATCTTAGACATCCTTGACGCGAGAGGTGCGTTCGTCGTTTTGGAAGATCTCTCGACCGATCCCAACTTTGTCGACTCAGAGGGTAAAGCCGAGGTCGCAATGTCGCCCAAGCTCCCTTCAATCCTGGTTGAAAAGCGAAACAACCGTTGGATAGTTTCCCGCGAGACTCAAGTGCGCGTCGCCGAGCTGCATGAGGCATTGATGGTCGTCGACCTACGTCGCTACGCTCGAGATCTTCCCGCCTGGATGCAAAGTCGCAGTTTAGGACTCGCGGCATGGCAGATTTTCGGTCTTCTCGGGCTAATACTTGTCGGATTCATAATCCGTACCGTTGTAGCCTGGTTCTTCTCAGGGCAAGCGCAACGCTTAATGCAGCGGCTGCGCGTCGTATGGGGGCAAGAACTTTTAAGTCGAGTCGGTAATCCATTTGGCGCCGTTATCGCTGTCGTCTTCGTAGCTGCTCTGCTACCCACATTGGTCCTGCCCGTCCGTCTCAATGAATTTATCCTCTTGGCGCTGGATGTCGTTGGAACACTTTACACAGTCTTGGCACTTTACCGAGTTGTTGACCTCCTAAGCGCTTGGTTGACCCAAAAGGCCGACCTAACCGATACCAAGCTTGATGATCAACTGGTGCCACTCATTAGCCGTGCTCTCAAGATACTGGTCATCGTCTTGGGCGGGGTTTTTATTCTAGAGAGCCTTAACTATGACGTCGCTTCTCTACTTGCAGGCCTCGGTATCGGTGGCCTCGCATTCGCTTTGGCTGCGAAGGACACCATCGCAAATCTTTTCGGTTCGATTACAATCTTTACCAGTAAGCCATTTCATATTGGCGACTGGATCGTCGTCGCAGGCGTTGAGGGGACCGTCGAGACGGTTGGGTTTCGCTCGACCCGAATTCGGACGTTTTACAACTCGCTTGTCAGCCTACCGAACTCAGTCGTCGCCGACTCATCCATCGATAATTATGGTGAGCGTCGGTATCGCCGCATAAAAATGATGCTCGGTGTGACCTATTCGACAACCGCTGACCAAATTGAAGCGTTTGTCGATGGGATCCGCGGGCTCTTACGCGCGCACCCTGGCGTCCGGCAAGATTACTTTGAGGTACATTTTAATAGCTATTCAGCGTCTTCTCTCGATATTCTTCTCTACGCCTTTTTCGAGGTATCCGACTGGACCGAAGAACTCACGGCTCGACACCGACTACTCTTAGACATCAAACGACTTGCCGAAGCACTGAAGATCGATTTCGCCTTCCCAACTCAAACGCTGCACATCGAAAAATCTGATCAAATCACCCAAGAGAATTCTATCCCCGGTCGAGAGCAACTCATTGAGGTAATTGAGGATTTCGGACCCAATGGAAGTCAGGCCCGTCCAAATGGACTCTGGGCAGTCAAAGACTAGGTATTCATTGAATACACGAAATCCGTTATAGATTTCAGCCTCAATGCCTCCTACAATCTAACCGACGCTTGATGGGTTGGGGAATTTAGAGTGAACCGGCGGCTGGAGAACGCACAGATAAGGAATCTAAGCTCTACACCAAAGGTCGTAGACGGGCCCCGGTATTACCGCAACCTCTTGTTCGTCTTGGCCATTGCAGCGACCTTGGTCACGACTCTGTCACTCAAAGATCCCCTACCGCCACCACCTGACTCGCTGACTCTACAAGTTCTTCCTGACCCCGACAGCCTACTCAATCTAAGCTCCCTTACGCCAACATCCGATGCATGGCAGTCGATTGAAACGCTCCCCATTCTTCACCAGGAAGGCACCACATGGCTACTTTTACAAAGTTCCAAGCCTCAAAGGCTCGAGCTTAATGGTCAGTCATTTGCTCGTAGCGAAGTCTACATGTGGCAACCTAATGCGTCATTAGAGACTTATATCTCAAGAGGCACCAACGAACTCCAAAACTTCATCGTTCCAATCAAAGCCGAGGTACCGGTACTTTTGAGAATCGACAATGACGACTCGACTAAAATTACTTTACGCTTATCTGAAGCAGAAAACGTAGAATTTCCCGCTACAAATTCTCTTCTCATTATAGCGCTATCAGCGTTCTCCATTTTACTTATTCTCGATATGCTTCAGCTTGTATTTTTACGAGATAGTTGGAGTGAGCACGCCGCGACCTTGTTTTTATCAATCTGTCAAATGCTGGTGCTGGTTTCCCAACTTGACCAAGCTATTCTTCAATACGACCTATCGTCCTCCGGCTTTGCCGCTGCGAGTTGGGCCCTTCTGGGTATAGCTACGCTGACAGGAACCATTACCTCAGAGACTTCTACGCGAGCACGGACTACCCGGCGGTTGGCATATCTTGCCCTTGTTCTATCTGTCGTTGTCCTCCCTAACTCGATTTCCACATCTGTCACTGCACTCATCGCCTTTACAGTCATAGCAATAACCCACAGCTCTAGCTCTCTGATTGCCAAAGTTACCGAAGGGATTTTCTACACTCTCCTTCTCCTCAATCACACTGTGTTTCAACCGATTTGGCCTGGAGATAACTTTTCATTTCAGGCGGCAACTGTGGCGATATTCTCAATCATCTCCCTTGGGCGATGCATTGAGCTGGTTAAAGCATACAGTGATCAACGAACCGAGTTTGAAAACCTACGGTTTCGTCTAAGGCACGAACACAGTGCCAGGCTTTACATCACGAGTTCGACCGCCCACGAGCTAAACAATCCGATTAATTTTATCTCTAGCGGAGTGGGACTACAGCTTGAACAATTTGGTGAACTTCGCGACCTTGTTGATGTTGTATTTCATGACGTCGATGATCCAGATGCCTTAGCTCTACAACAGCGTTTCGATTCAACTCTACGTTCGATTCTAAACATCACCCTGGACATTCAAGCTGGAGCCCTCCGCTCAGCTGCAAGCCTTGACCATCTCCGAGGCCTCTCACCGGTCAACAATCAGATCATGTCCACGTTTTGGACTTTTGAGGAGATTTTGCGCCAGGCCCTCGACCGCGTTGAGCTACAATATTTACAGAGCGCACGTTCGATGGTCTTGCTTGATCTCACAACGGACGAATTCAAAACACAGCTCTCCACAAATCTTTACTTTATCTCCGATGCAATAGGTAAGCTTTTGATGATCGCACTTTCTCAAAGTCCGAAAACGCGAGAGGTCGTTCGTGTACACACGATAATGGAAGAAGAGAGCTACCAAATCCTAAAAATATCGTATCCCGGGGAGCTACCTTCGGCGGGAGAGAAGGAACAGAATTCAGACCGCCTCGATCAATTAGAACATATCCATGAATGCCTACGCCTCATAAGCTGTAGAATCTGCTGCACACACAATAAACGGAGCGAAAGTTCCACCTTTAGTGTATTTATTCCTAAACAAGGTACCTCGACATGAAATTAAACTGGAAAAGAGCAAAGAGTGACTTAGAGCAGCGCTCCAACCGGGTCGACGAAGAGAAGCCGGTCATCTTACTGGTGGACGATGAAGAGCTAAACCTGAGGCTTATGGGGCAGTTACTTGAAAAGTATTTCAAGGTCTACACCGCCCAGAGTGGTCTCGATGCGATTAAGCTCCTGAATATACCAAATCTCAGTGTTATCATCTCAGACCAACGCATGCCACAAATGACGGGTGTCGAGCTCTTTGAGCTTGCTGTCCGACAAGCGCATCCTGCGTCACGTATTCTCTTAACCGGCTATGCGGATGCTCAGAACGTCGTACAGGCAATCAACGCAGGCCACATTTACCGCTATCTCGAGAAACCTATACCGGAAGATGCATTGGTCGCAGCCGTCCGAAAGGCGGTGTCGCTTTATGAGCGGAACCAACAACTCCGCAATGACGTCACATCGCTCAAGAAAGAAATTCGTCGTTCGGCGCGGCTACGCAAGGGATTGAACTCAGCCGAGATACAACCATTGGTTCAAAATGAAGACGATATTATTCTGAGTCAGCCCAGGTACCATGAGCAAGAACTAGCGGTGATGGTCCTCGACCTCAGAGGGTTTGGTAACTTTTACCAAACTCACCCATTACCAGAAGTTGGAGAGACCTTGCAGATCCTCATCCGACACTTTCACGAGATCATTTCGAAATATGGCGGCGTCGTAGAGCAACACCTTGGAGATGGACTTATCGCATCTTTCGGTCAATTAAACCCGTTGCTTTGCGATCTGGCACCACAGTGTGCGCTTCACCTATCGGAGATTTTCCCAAGCTTGAGAAATCAAACAAACGGTGAAGGGCTTCGGCTCGGTATTGGCATTAGCCGGGGCAATGTTTTGGGAATGCTCAATGGTTCGCAAGTCCTACAAGAGTGGACCATGATGGGAAAAACCGTCGATTTAGCATACCGATTAACTGAATTAACTCAGGTCCTCGCTCGCTCGGAACGTCTAGGGCGTGACCGGATGTTAAGCTATCAGAACTGTGTTGTATTCTCGAGTAACTTTGATGGGCTCCCAGCGCCTTACAAGAAGCTTCAACTATCTGATGATTTCGTCATTCGTGGGTTTTCCGATGTCCGCGAACTCGATTATTTGCTACATTGAGGTTGTACCGATGATCACCCGCCACATACCAAAACAAGCCTTACTCTTGAGTCAAGATCCAATGAGCCTCGCCAGCTTAACGGTCATCTTGGCTCAAAATGAATTCAGTACCCATCAAGCATCCAATGTCGAAGATGCCATTTCTGCAATTGAGACATTTACGCCAAGCGTCATCATTGCGGAGCAAGATGTCATCGATGGCACAACCGCGGAATGTATTGAGAAGGCTCGGATTCATGGTGAACCTGCAGCGATCATCTTGATATCTGATCTGGTCGACCTCAAGCAGATGATCCGAGCTATCAACCAAAATGACGTCTTTCAGTTTTTACTTAGACCCTTTGAAGATGAGGTCATTGCATCTGTTGGTGAAAATGCTCACAAAGACTACATTATCCGAACCGTTCAGGCGCAGCTGAAGACGACGGTCAGTGCCTACCGACAGGTAAATCAAGTACTCGAAGACCAACTGAATGCGGCGCATATCACTGGTGAGTATTCCCCAGGGGTTGAGCTTAATCTGGACGGCTCGGTTGCAGGGCCTAAAGAGGCGCAGATGGCAGTAGGCTTTTTAGAACTCTCCCATTTTTCAGATATCTATGAGTCGGTCGGTCTCGAAAAGGCGGGAGAATTTCTGAGAAGTATCATGACCCACATTCACGATGTCATTCACACGCATCAGGGGCAGATCGACAAACATATGAAGGAAGGCTTGGTGTTCTATTTCCCAATAAAGACACAAGCCGAACAAGAGAGAGTAAGCAAGGCTCTCAAAGATATCTGTAATGAGTTCGAATCGATCGCATCGCTCACTGAATTACAGGGACTCCATCTCAATATAGGCATGAGTTGTGGTACGGTTATGCAGGTCGCAATCGGGTCTTACCAGCTGCAAGAAATGTCCCTCATTGGCGAAGCTGTAAACCTTGCGGCTCGACTTATGGAGTACTCCCAGTTTCTCGCCCAAACTAAACGCGACGAACTCGGACAACGTTTCACGGTGCTCTTAACCGAGAGCTTTGTCGATAACGACGGAGTAAAGCCCTTTAAGGTACTGGAGGAAACATGGATTCGAGACTTTGCTGCCTTAAGGGATATCGCGCGTCTCGATTTTTAGTTTTTGACCGGTCAATTGGGCCCAGGCCCACTCGACTAGAACATCCGAGTCTGGCGTGACAATCAAATCATCAGGCTCAACGCCCTGACTTTCAATGAACCGACCACTTGGCGTCATGTACTTAGCAACCGTAAGCTTAACACCACCACCGTCGCTCAGATCGAAAATAGTCTGAACCGAACCCTTACCATACGAGCGCTGTCCTGCGACTCGCGCCCGCTGGTTTTCCTTCAGGGCCGCAACTACGATCTCCGCCGCTGACGCGGTCTTGGATCCCTGTAAGACGATGACCGGTAAATCTGAGAAGCTACCGTCCACATTCGCGTGGCGCTCATCGTTCGCGCGTCGATCACGCCCGACGGTTGAAACAATACGGCCGGTTGTAAGAAAGAGGTCCGCTACCTCGACTGCTTCGTTGAAGAGACCACCGGGTGAATCTTGTAGATCCAAGATGAGGCCTTTAACCCCTTTCCGGGTCGCGAGGAATCTTCGAATATCCTCAGCCACATTCGCAGTAAAAACACCAACCTCAATCAAAGCAATTTCCGATTTCAGCCAAATCGCTTTGACGTTGCTTCGTTCCACCCAATCTAGAACGACAGTAACATCAAAGAGTTCATCTCCTCGCTGGATAAGCAAATCGAGACGGTCGGTTTTTCCGCCCATCATCGTTCGCTGCAGTTCATCTCGTTCAAGAGCTGAGAGTGGAATACCTCCAACCTCCATGATCTTGTCACCCACACGGAGCCCACTCTCATCGGCTGGCGAATCCGCGTAAATGCGAGTCAAGGTTACGTAGAATTGCCCAGGGTCTTCGGTTGGTGACTCATAAAGAAACCCTGGTTGACGCTGTCTTCCAGCGGCTGACTCGCGCAAGGCTTGCATTTCCTCAGGAGAATAATACCGGCAATGGGGATCCAAAGTTTCCAGACCAGAACGGATTGCCGCAGACACCAAGCTTGTTAGGTCAGGGCTGTCAACGAAGTACTTTTCAACGTAGAAGAGCGCTTCAACAGTGACTCTTAATTCCTCGTACCACGATGACTTCCAGCGTGTATCAGCACGCGCGATCAACGAGGTAAAGAGCACTCCCAACACAAAACCCAAAACATACCGCAGCATGTGTCATTCCTCCACGCGCAGCTTTCGCACAACAGCATCACGTCTTAACTCAAAGTATAGGCCCGAGACACGTTGCCCGGTGAGATCTCCGGAGCGTCCCAAGACCGAACCTTTATCAAGACGCTTGAGTCGACGCGTCATAAATTCACTGAGGTGCGCATAGACCGCTATTGAATCTTTGTGTTCAACAATGACAGTCTTACCAAAGCCTCGAACCTCACCAGCAAAGAGTACGAGACCAGCACCAACACTGCGTACCGGGGTACCAAAACGAGATAAAAAGAAGACCCCCGGACGAGAAGCCTTTCCGATGTACCGCAAATTAAGCACCCGTCCATCAATAGGCGATTGCCACCGCTTGCCGTTCGTCTCAATTAATACTTTTTTATTCTTTTGAGATAATCGACTTTTCCAACGGGATGCCACGTAGCTATCACGCCACTCTAAAAGTGCATCCCGCCGAGACCGCATCGAAGTCAATTGAGCCTCTTCAACTTCACGTAGCTCAGCAATACGCGTCAAATCTCGTCGATATTCAGCCAGGGTAACCTGGTCGTGTCGCGCGATTTGTCGAAGCATACGCTGGGTTCCGATCCAGTCGATGAGTGACGTATTCCCCAAAAGTCTCAGCCAAGCAGGATAGTCCTGAGACCGCATGACACCTCGGAGACGGGCCTCGAACGCAGCCTTATAACGCTTCACCCTTAAGGAGGCTTCTGCACTCTCGCCCAACGTACGCGCCCATTCTTTCGAGGCTTCTCGATGTGCAAGCTCTAGTTCATTGAGACGTTTGGAAGCAAAGCTAGAGCATGGAATGAAGAGGACGAAGACACAGAAGACAAAAAGTACGTTGGTCCGAGTCATCGAGGATTCCGCTCATCGCCAAGACCAACTGAGGTCGCCAATAGACTTCCAGCGGTACCAGCGGCCAGACCGATTAGAATCAGGCCAAGATGAATAAATGTCGGTACGATTGTTTCAGCCAAGATCTCCGCGTCCTCAAGCATACCGGCAACGAGCCACGAAGCGCTGAGTTCCACAAGGAGTGATGACAGCGCTCCTGCGGCGAACCCGATCAACGCCCCTTGGAATATAAAGGGCAGACGTACCGCCAACCGTGAGGCACCAATGAGTTCAAGGATCTCAAGTTCGTCGCGTCGCCCCGAAATGTGAATTCTGATCGTATTCGAAATGACCCAGCCATTTACCAGGAGAAAGACGATCGCCAAAAGCGCACCAATTTTCTCGAGCTGGTCTACCCATTGAGTCACGGTACGCAATTCTTCCGCCGCGGTATCGACCGTGGTGACAAAGCCCAATGAACGGATCTCTTTCATCGCACTCTGAAGTTCCTCGGGCGCAAAAGACTCACGTAGGGTGAGCTTAAAATGTGACTCCAATAGCTCCGGCGCGACACCATTGACCAGGGCTGCCTCCTCTTCACCTTGAGCCGCAAAACTCTCAAGAGCTTGCTTGGCCGATATCCATTCGACACTTTCGATGAGTGGGTAAAGCTCAATCCGTTTTTTAAGGGCGATAGCCTGAGTCTCATCAACGCCGGGCTCAAGATAAACAAGCGCTCCACTGTAGGTATGCCATCGCTCGCCAAGCTGACCTGCATGGAAAAGAAATGCGGCAAGTAGCCCAACCAGAGCTAGAGCCCCAGACACAGTCAGCGCAGAAATGAAGGCGCTGAGCAGCCCACCCCTCAACGAGAGCCAAGTCTGGCGAAACAACCACTGAATCATGCCTGTTCCATTTCCCGACGGACTAACCGAC
>JAYYQC010000256.1:0-11088 GCA_036128675.1 Myxococcota bacterium
CGCGGCTGTCAGTTTGTCCAGGTTCCTACGACAACGCTGGCAGTCATGGATTCGAGTGTTGGCGGTAAAACCGCGGTCAATACACCTAGAGGCAAAAATCTCGTTGGCACGTTCTATCAGCCCCAAGGGGTTTTCGTTGCCTTATCGCACCTTGCAACACAGACTTCAGTGGAGCACGCTGCGGGCCTTATCGAAGGCGTAAAGATGGCGCTTACGCTCGATGCAGACGTTTATCATTTCATGACGAAGTCATCGAAGGCCCTCATTGAATTTTCCGAGAGCGAGTTAACTCGAGCGATTGCTGAATCGGTTCGTTTGAAAGCACAGATTGTCAAAGCTGATGAATTTGAATCAGGTGTCCGCGCCGTTTTGAATTTCGGACATACGGTGGGGCACGCGATTGAGGCAGGGGAATCGTTTAAGCTCCTGCATGGACAAGCAGTTGCTCTCGGGATGATTGCAGAAGCCCAATGGGCTGAGATGGAAGGTTATTCGCGCGATATCAGCTCGTCCCTACGGGATGTGGTTGAGGACCTAGGTCTTCGAAGTGATTGGCGTCGGTCTAAGATTTCCACAGAGGCGATCACGTTGGACAAGAAGCGAAAAGGGGGCGGTATCCAGCTCCCGATAGTTAGTACGATTGGTAGTTTTGATCTGAGAACAATCACGGTTTCGGCATTGGTTGAATTCGTTAAGCGAAGGAGTGGAGCATGAAAATAAAGGCTTTGATGCAACTGGGATTCTTGGGCTTCATGGGGGCGGCTTTTGTCACTGGCTGTGTAGCTGAGACTGGAGGCGAAATTTCCATTCTCCGCGCTCCACTTCCCTCCGAGTCTTGTGAGATTACCCCTGAGGAAGTTAAGACGCTGGCTTCGGGTGTATTTGATCCAGTCTCCAATACGATTGGTGATGACGCTGTTCGTCTTGGTTTAATTGTGAAGAATGGACTTCGCCCGGGCGACAGCGGCGGCGAAGTAAACGATTCGGGCGAAGATATCGGTCCCGCAGCGCCGAATAACGTCGTACTGACTGGCTTCAACGTTTGTTATTATCTCGCAGAAGATCCAGCTTACAAAGCGCTCGTGAGTGATGGCGTTGATGCACTTCGCGAGGACTGTGAAAACGGTTCTGTTGCGGTGAAAGAGTTCAGTGCGAGTGGTGGCACGCTAGTCGCGGAGGATGATGCAAAGCCTGAGGATGGGAGTCTCGTTTATGCGACCCTGCTACGAGCGGGTGTCCTCGAGGAACTCTTTGGGAGTAGCTTCGACCTTGCTACTCTGAGTGGCTTGGGGTTTGAGGCAGCCAACGCCAACGCTCAATCCGCTAACTGTGCTGGAATCAATGTCGCGAGTGACGGCACCTTTGATCCAAACTGTACCGATTTAGCCCGAACTTGGACCTCAGGTCTCTATACGCCTTGGGTGTCGATGCAGGCCGGAGCAGACCCTTCGAGTGCAAATACGGCCTGGGGGACTTATCCCTTTCGGTGCACGGGTAGCGACTGCGATACCTTGCCGACCTTGGCATCTGTCAACGCGGCCGGATTTGCCAATATCAGCGAATATCTGTTTGAAACATACGGAAACTTCCAGCAGCTGCTTCCGACCGCCCGAACGACAGTTGTGACATACATGCAGGCTGTCGGTGAAACTGTAACGGGTAGCTCGGTTGAATCTTCTTATTTCCTCTTTCCAGTGGACCTCTGCGTTGGCTGTCTTCTGGAGGGGGCGTATGCGGCCTGCCCTCAAGGACTCACACCAACGGTTTGTAGCTATGGCAACTGTGTTGTCGGAGACCCCGGAGTCAATGAAGCAACTGTCGAAGAATGCGTAGCACCTGCGCAGAACTTCACCGGTTGCCCAGGAGATCGAACTGCAGCCTGCGGCCCGCTCGAAAGCGCGTTGGTTGGCGAGGTACCCGAGATTACCAGCTGTGGCGGTGGCTATCATATAGAACGATTTGTGAGCTATGCCTGTCAGACACGTAGCTGCCCTCAATAATTGAGCCCTTGACCGGCGCTCGGTGGGTCGGCTAGCAAAGCACTATGCAACCAACCTACGATACACCGACAATGGCCGAGCTCTATTATCAACAGGGGCATGTTAAACAGGCCATCGAGACCTACCGCCGAATTGTTGAGCGCGATCCAACGGACGATTCAGCGCAAGCGAGATTGGACGAACTGGAAATGATGGCCGGTGTGCGCCGCGAGATCCCAGCTAAAATCGCCGAGTTAACAAGGGAGTTTGTCCTAGAGCACCGCGGTGTGGTCGCTTGCGCGATTATGGGGTTTGATGGGATTGCCGTCGAGATTTCTCAGCGTGAAGTCGCTCAAATGGACTGCCACGCGCTTCTGATTGAGTATTCAGGTGTGGCGACAAATCTGCTCAAGCTTGGCTCCAAGGATGAAGGCGTTGGCAAGCTCGCAGCGGCGACATTTAGCCATGCCAACGTTGAAATTCTCATTCACCGGCTCAACGACGATTATTTCTTGGCTGCGGTCCTCGATGAACGTGCGATTGCCGGTCAGATTCGTTTTTCACTTCGCATGGTGGTGCCAAGGCTTATCGAGGCACTTGAGCTTTAACAAGGATTTGGGAGTAGCCCATGGCGGTGCATATCGCGGTAATTCACGGACCCAATCTCAACCTTCTCGGCACCCGAGAGCCCGATGTCTATGGCGCCGATACCCTCGACAGCATTCATCTGCGTCTGGCTGAGGTGGCTCGGGAGTTCGGGGTTCAGCTCAGCGCGTTTCAGAGCAACCATGAAGGCGAGCTTGTGGATAAAATTCAATCACTTCGTGGCGATGCGGACGGGGTCATAATCAATCCCGCTGCCTTTACGCATACGTCGGTTGCAATGCGGGATGCGCTCTTGGCAGTGGATATTCCGTTTATCGAGGTGCATTTGTCGAACGTCTACCAGCGCGAATCCTTTCGTCATCATTCTTATTTCTCAGATATCGCGCGTGGCTGCATTGTCGGCCTCGGCAGTCAGGGCTATGAGTTTGCGCTACGTGCACTGCTCCGTTTACCAGCGATTGCCGGTATGCTAGAGAGCGCTCAGCCAAAGGAGAGCTAAAGAATGTACGATACCTCAGACTTTCGAAATGGCCTTAAGATTGAATATCAAGGCGAACCCTTCATCGTTGTGGAATTCCAGCATGTGAAGCCTGGTAAGGGTAATCAGTTCACCCGAACAAAGATTAAGAATTTGATCACCGGACGCGTTCTCGATCCCACCTTCAAGTCGGGGGAAAAGGTCGGTAAGCCAGATATCGAAGAGAAAGACATGCAATACCTCTACAAAGAGGGCGAGCATTACGCATGCATGGACATGGTCACCTATGACCAGGTAGTCGTGGATAAGGATGCCGTTGCTGACCAGGCGAAGTGGCTCAAAGAGAACGACAATGTCTCAGTACTTTTCTGGAACGGTCGGGCCATTACGCTTGAAGTTGAAAAGCATGTCGTCCTGAATATCACTGAGTGTGAGCCAGGTATCAAAGGTGATACGGCTCAAGGCGCAACCAAGCCCGCCACACTTGAGACCGGTGCGGTCGTCAATGTTCCACTCTTTGTAAATGAAGGGGAGAATATTAAGGTTGATACGCGTACCGGACAGTACGTCGAACGCGTAAGTTCCTAATTTACCTTCGTTAACTTATCTTTTCGCACTCGACCGTTCTCAAAGCTAAGAGAATGGTTGAGTTGCCCTCCATTTCGACTAATCTGTTGCTTGAACCTATTCGGTGGATGAGCAATGGCACGGGATAACAACGGCTCCACTCCTTTTGAGGACGTAGATGCGGCTGACGACTTCGTCGGGCCCCTCTCGCGTATTTCCACCCGCGAGACCGCGTTGGCGAGTATCTTCAATGAGGTTCAGCTCTTTGAGCGCTACGGGCAGATTGAGCGTGCACTCGAGCAACTCGAGCGGGTCTTCGAGATTGTGCCAGGCCACCCTGCGGCCTTCGAGAAGAAAAAGAAACTTCTCAAAAAACTAGGGGTCCCGGATATCGCCATCGATTCAATGACCCGCTTTCCGAAGGATCGACCCGGAAGCTCCGACCCCTCTATGCGCGAGTTAAGTGCGGGGGGTGGGACAGCGACTCAAACAGTCGATGCGTCTGATTTTGAGGTAGATGTCGACGCGTCAATGAGTGCAGAGGTCGACTTCGATGTCGACTTGGATTTCGATATCGACTTGGATGGGGGCTCGGACGGCCCCACTGAATTCGGTGTAAGGGAACTCGATCAGGTGCGAGGACCCAAACAACCAACCCTGAGCGCAGAGATTGAAGAGATCCGCTTTTTGATCGACCATGACCTCCTGGACGATGCGCGCGAGACCTTCGCAACCCTCTACGAGAAATACCCCGAGCACCCAGGCCTCTTAGCACTTAGCAATCTCTTGCCGCCGAGCTCTGCCGAGATTTTAGAAGCGATGGACCCTGAGTCGATGCTGGCGAATCTCGATGAAGTCTTCCCAGGCGGACTACTTGGAGAGGACGCGCTTAAGGGAGCGGAACATCAGGCACTTACGGCTGCGTTGACTTCGGAAGTGGATGGAGACAGCTTTCAGGCGCATTACGATCTTGCACTGGCTTATCGGGATATGGGGATGCTCGAGGGAGCACTGACCGAGCTTAAGCGGGCCGAAGCGCATCCGAATCTCGCGCTCCAAAGCAAGACGCTTCAGGGCATCTGCCTACGTGAACTCGGTCGTTATGAGGCGGCTCTCGAGGCTTTTGAAGCCGCGATGAATTTACCTATTCTCAGTCTTGAGCAACGCCTTGACCTTTGGTTTGAGTACGCCGATACCTACGGTCGCCAGGGCAATATTGAAAAGGCTCTAACCTGGTTTGAAAAGGTTCAAAACGAAAAACCACTTTTTCGTGGGGTCAGCCAACGGATTGAAGAGCTTCGTGGGTAACGAGACGAGACATGACTACGCCCTCGAACAACCAAGGGGCTTCCAAGCAGACTGAGACGCTGTCTTCAAAGCCCTCCTTTCTTAGACGGTTTCTGCTGCTCTTTGCTCTCATTGTGATTGGTTGCGTTTTTGCGGTCTCGGCCGTCCTAATTATGCCATCACGCTGGTCACCCTGGCTGGAACGTGAATTAAGTGAACAGACGGGTCTCGACATCTCTTGGGAACGATTCTCATGGCGCGGTTTCGGTGGGTTTCAAATTACCGCCATCGATATTCGTGATCCAGATGGGACACTCGCACTGACGATACCAAAACTTCCTTTCCGCTGGTCGCTCGGCCTAAGTCAGAAACCTAGCTTAAGGATCGACTCGGTCGAGATCGTTGACATTCAACTCGACTATCGAAACATGGAGCTCCGCGAGGACGGTGAGGATGAACTATCTCCGACCGAGCCCCCTAGAACACCTGAAGAGTACGAGGCCTTATTTCAAGCGAAGCTGATTGAAATTCGGAGCCTTGCGAGTCTTTTGGACTCATTGCCCTTGAGTTTGATCATCAAAGAGAGCCGTGTTCACTTGGCTCGATTTACGTACGAGGACTCAAGCACTGCTCTATCTTGCAACGACCTAAGTGTGTCGCTTGATGCATTGGTCAGCCCCAAGGTCGCGCGTCGCCGGGCGCTACTCGAAATACAGCTACCTCGCACTTGTGGTTCTACAGGGGGGCAGCTCAACTCCACGGGTGGTATGAAGGTTCTTGCAAACTCGGACAACATCCAAATTGAAACAAAAGTAAAGATCGAGGCTTTGACGAATGATGAGGAGCCGCTCAACGCGAACCTCGATTTGGGAATGGAACTGGCGACCTCGCTCAATGTGTTAAAATTTAACGTGAACGAAGTTAAGCTAGAGCCGTTTTTCAACCTCGAGGGCGCTCTATTGGCTAATCTCCGGGCTCCCGCAACCCTCAGCTTTACGCCTTGGTCACTGACCTTCAAACGCGATGGCCTGCCGTCTCAGATTGCCGACTTTCTAAGGTCTCAGAAGATAAACTTTCGCTCGGGTGAGCTTAAGCTGGATATGACCGCTGAAGACGTTCCGTTTGCGGAACTGCTCAGCGAACCCCTTCAAGCACTGAACCTAAAGAGTGACCTGAGGGTGAATGAACTTGGGTTTAATTTCGATGTCTTGGCACTTCGTGGCGTAGACGCCACTCTGGTCGCCCATCTCGAAGGTGGGCGATTGACGACCGAACATCAGACACGGATCGCTTATCTTCGCGAGGAAACAAGTCAAGCGGTTGCCCGAGGTCTCCAATTCTCGGGGGCCGATGATCTCCTCCTTACGGTTTTTCATGGTGAGAATACTGAAGTGCTTCTCCCAGGCTCTTACCGCTTTTACCTTAGGGAACTTGTGACGCCCGAGGTACGACTTGAAGGACTTGCATTAGCGCTGAAACCTCAGCTGGGGATCAGGGGGCTTGACCCATTGTGGGTCTTGGCTCAGCCCAAGATCCAAGTAGATCGAATTCTGACACCCCAAGCTGAACTCACCTCGATTGAGAGTAAGGTCGAGCTACGTCACGCTGTCACTGCAGGGGATACCCGCCTCCAAGCATCCTGGAATCTCTCGAAACTCGGCCTCTTTCGGTTGGTTGAGGATATTGCAAAGAGTGACCTCTCGAAGCTAAGCGGCTCAGTCGCCCTTCGTTGGCAAGGACGACGCGAGCTTCTCTCCGTCTCTTCCTTTGAACAACATTTTGCCGATTGGGCCTCGTTTAAAGCGCGCAATCTTTCCATTGACCTCAAACCTAACCTGGGGATGGCCGTCGAAGGTCAGTTTGACGGTTGGTGGAAAGAGGTTCCGGGGTTTGTCCACGAATTACTGGCTACATCTGGTCTTTCTGTTCAAAGCTCCGGTCAAACCGATTGGAGATGGCGTGGAACGTTGCCACCCCTACCCGAGTTTCCTGAATCGGCTTGTTATCTTGACCACCTAACCCAGGTCGTTCGACCGGAGGTTCCTAATTTTTCTCTGCAGGGTAATCTTGAGCTTGATGGAATCGAGCTCAAGGACGATGCGAATTTGGTTCAAAATGCGGTTGCTCGAATTGAGGTGGATTATCAATCCAATGATTTTCTTAAAGTGCAACTCAATAGCCGTGCCGGTGGGATTCAGAGCCCCGACTTAAATCTCACCGATGTCATATTTGAAGCAGGGGCATCTTTAACTCCGGAAGCGTTAGGGACACAACATTCCTATACCTTAGGCTCGTTGCTGCAAGCGAATGACGAGATCCTGAAAGGACATGTTGGTTCTGGAACAATGGAGTATCGCTTTGCCACATCTCAGATCGATGGTGAAGTCTCGCTGACCAATCGGTTTCCTGCTGCAAATATTCTGGCGCGTTTTGCCGGCGAATCGTTTGGGAACTGGTTTTGTAATGGCGGTGTTTTAGATGGCGCACTCTTGGGGTTGCCGAATTTGACTTCATCGGTTGACGTACGGATAGGTGAAGCGGGACAAGTCCTGGAATTGGGAGAACGGCAATTACACGGCGAGGTGACGATGAAATCGCAGGTCACCATTCAGGAAAAGCAGGTCGATTTGGTTGGTGATATCGCCTTTGGCAATAATGAGATAAGAGATCCAGAATTTCACGCGCGAGGTGTGAATGGTGTTTTACCGATCAATCAGCAACTGCTTTTTAGAACGCAATCGTCATCTTGTTTGGAGCTTTCGAGCTTACCGAGTGGTTTCTGCCTAATAGTGGATGGACGGGAGGCGGTGAAGGCAGGAATTCATCGTGACCCAACGATTCGGATTGCCGGCCTTACCAGCCAGGATTTGACGATTTCCCGCATGTCAGCCGAGGCCTCTTATTCGGCTGGTTGGTTTGGACTGCGAGATTACTCGGCTGAGTTACTAGATGGAGATCTGAGAGGTGACATCTATTTCGGAGTGACCTCTAAGAGAGGCTTTGATTCCCGCTTTTCACTCAAAGTCAGTGATCTGCAGCTATCTCGGCTTCTGCCTAAACGGTTTCGTAAGGGTAAACGGACACGTGCAAATCTAGTCTTTGACGCCGGTCTTATGCTCTCACCCGGTGTCTCTGATTTGAGCTTAGATTTGGCAGTGACCCGTCTTGAGCCGGATGCATTGGATGCGTTGCTTAACGCCATGGAGCAGAAAACCGGTCTCGCGCAGGTCAGCCAAGCGCGGGATAATCTGGGTTGGATAGACTTTCGTTCAATGACCGTATGGATTCGACACGAAGGTCTCAATGTCGAACTCGACTATGATCCGATAGTTATCGGCTATCGTCCAATCCCCAGGTCATTGATGAAACGATATTCATTGCGAGACTGGATTTTTGAACCGATTATCGAAGCGGAGATGGTACCGATATTAGGCGAATTCCTCGATTGGGAGAGAGAAAATGCACTTTAGGATATGTTTTGTAGCCTACAGCTTATTGCTGAGCGGCTGTGTGACGATTCAGACTATTACGATCGACGAGAAAACCGCGCTCGAGATGCAAATTATGGGCGATCGTGAAGTTTGGGATGATAAGGCTGCGCTTGAAATGAGCAAGCGAGATGTCGAAGCGGTAATCGACCCGGGATTTTCAGACCTTCTCAATGCTCGCCAAGCTCAACGATTTCTTCGCGATGAATGGTTTGATGTATTTGACCGGAATTGCGCATCGTTTAGTGATACCCAGGCTTTACGCTTAGACTGTGAAACCGACGAGATTGCGACGAACTTGTGGGAGAAAGAGCAGTCACTAAGAAAGACTATCTTTGCGTGGCTCTATGAGAACCGGACCTACTTTGCTGGCCTTGACGAGGCCGAAGCTCGCCAGGTCTTTGAGTCATTGTTGGATCAAAAACTTGCCAATGCGTACACTGCATTTTCGGAGGCAGCAAAGCGATAGTTATGCGGCATTGGGTTTTCATTGGGTGTCTTTTCGGTGCCTCTATTGCTGAGGCGAGCACGCTTGTGGAGGCTCTCTCTACCGAAAATGTTGTAGGCGCGCCTAGTTTTCTGGGTGTCGAGCGGGTTGTTTATTCTGTAGAACGCGCCGGTCGGGTTGATGTCATGATACGCGATGCCACCGTCGACCGAGTATACCGATATGCGTCGCATCCACTTGACGACCGAGCGCCTCGTTTCTCCCCTAATGGTGAGTCTGTTGCGTGGGTTGCACAACGCGATGATGTCAAAGGCGATCTCTTTATCGGTGGGCTCCCGACTGACCGCCGGCCCCGGCGCGTTACGAATGCGGAGCAAGGTGTCGAGTCATTCGCTTGGGGGAACGACAGCCAAAGTATTCTTTATATCACACGTGACCCATTTCTGGATTCAAGAAAGGGCTATCTCTACCGCCTTGAGTCCAAGCGGACTCAAACCCTTGAGATGTCGGTAAGTCGAGCAGTTGCCGGGTGCAGTGACAATGATTGGCTTGTTGCCGATGATTCCAGGGAATCTACGACAGTTTCGTCGTTCCAACCCGGAGGGTCAGGTCCCGTGCCTTTAGTCCGTTTGGATGGGGTTCTTAATGAGATCGTCGGCTTTAAGTGTGAAGGACAACTTCAAGAGTTCTATCTTTCAATTTTTGACAGTCGTGCCCGGCGGAGTCAGACCAAGGTTGGGTTAGCCTTGCTGAGCGTAAATTGGGAAACAGGTGTTTCGCAGGTTGAGTATCTCATTGGTGAAAGCTTACCGAGATTTGCTTTGAGCCGATTAGGTAATAACTTAGTCGGCCGGATGTCCCAGGGTGCTCGAGAATTTAGTGTGTTGTCCTATTCAGAGGTACGTCAGTTTAGCGTTAGTAAAGTGGACCTTTCGATGCTTGGTCAGTTGAGTGAGCGTGAGCGACTCAACGTGATCGACGCGAAAGAGGACGCAAATGTCTTGTCGAAAGAGGTTGGTAGCTTTTACCGCTTCCTGAGCTTACGCGAGGCGAAGCGAGTTGCGGATGCATCGAGAGAACTCGACACTCTTTGGCAAAGCGGTTGCGCTCAAGCATATACGTTGGCTGGCATCTATTTGCAGAGAGAGACGACCGAAGAGCGTGAGAGCTGTACAAAGCCGAAGACCTGGTTGTCCCGCTTAGCTTTTGCGCGGGCCGATCACTTGATGTTTCGTGGAGATATCGACCAAGCGACTGTCGGGTTCGAGACGTGGGCGAGCCTTGAGAGTGCACCCTTCTTACGTTTTGTCGGACTCACACGCTGGGCGAGTATGATTCAGTGGATAAGCCCGATTGATGCGATCCTGCAGGTCATAGAAATCACCCGAAA
Organism: Myxococcota bacterium; assembly: GCA_036128675.1. Lineage (GTDB taxonomy): Bacteria > Myxococcota > XYA12-FULL-58-9 > XYA12-FULL-58-9 > JABJBS01 > JAYYQC01. The sequence goes on from JAYYQC010000256.1 coordinate 10,244, forward strand.
TTTAGAGCTTGAACTGACCGAACTGGAAAAGAATTGGTTCTTCGATTCACTTCAAGAAAATTTTCGCGCAATGAGAACCGATGAATATGAGGCACTTCTCTTGGAGTGGCCTGCACTTGGTCGCTCCGGCCATGTTGCTCGCGCGCTGGCTCTCATGTCAGAAGCACGCGGGTTTGCGGCTTCCCAAGCTTGGTCTCAGGCGTTCGCGGCAAGTACCCAAGCTGCAAAAGAGTACGAGAGCCCTACGGGCTCTTTCAGTCGAGAGATGGAAGTCGCACAATGGATGCTCAAGAGCGGTCAGCCACGACGGGCACTCGGGATGCTTCAGGACCTTGAGCGTCGGTATCCGAGGCGAGGCGAGGCTCTTGGCAGTTTAAGGCTTAGTCTTCGCGAGAGCTTGGATAAAGGCGCAATGGCCGCGAAGCAACGTGGCGATGCGAAGGCCGCTTATGCGCTCTATTCTCAGCTCTTGATCTTAGAGCCAAGTGACCTTGAGTTAACCCGCGAGATGCTTCGCCAGGCTGGCCCGGCTGGATTCTTGGAGCAAAAAATAGCCGGCTATGCTGCAAATCTGGAGCTCGAGACACGGGGCTGGCTTGATCATTATCTCTACGCGTTGGCCTTAACGTTCGCCGGTGCGGACTCACTTGTCGACGCAGAACGCGAGCTCCGTAAAGCACGTGAACTTCAGCCTCAATCAGTTGATGTTGTACGTACCCTAAGCTGGGTGCTGCTAAACCGTGAACCACAGGCAATGGATGCTCTGCCACGGGCCGAAGAAGTTGTTGAACTTATCGAGAGACAACTCTCCCGCATGTCTGAAGACACAGTCGGGTATCGAGAGT
>JAYYQC010000257.1:0-9542 GCA_036128675.1 Myxococcota bacterium
GAGAGCCGAGCGCTCGCAAAGACGTTGGAACTGGAGCCCTGGACAACAATGTCTCAGCGCTTTCCGCATCAGCTCTCCGGCGGACAAAGGCAGCGCGTGCTTCTCGCACGAGCTCTAGCCGCCCGGCCTCAGTTTATCTTCGCAGATGAGCCGACCGCGATGCTGGACCAGTCCCTCAAACAGGGCGTCTACTCACTTCTTCGTAACCTAGCCAAAGAATTCGGTGTCGGTGTCATTATGATCACCCACGACCTCCTCGGTGCCGAGCCCTTCGCTGACCGGATCATTGTGATGGACTCTGGCAGCGTGGTCGACGACTTTCCTCAAAACCAGACGTCCATTAAATTATCACCGGTGGCATTAACCCTAGTCCAAGCCGCCTTATTCAGAAGCCCAAGGGCTGGAGAGCAGAATGACATTCAGTGATACATTCACTTGGGGAACCGCAACGTCATCTTATCAAATTGAAGGAGCCCATCAGGAAGATGGACGAAGTCCTTCTATTTGGGACACGCTCTGCGCGCGCGAAGGAGCCATCGACGACAAGAGCAACGGCGACGTCGCTTGTGACCACTATCATCGCTGGCAGGAGGACCTCGACCTCATTAAACGCCTGGGCTTTCAGAGCTACCGGTTCTCGATCGCGTGGCCACGCGTCCTTCCAGATGGCCGCGGTCAGGTAAATGCAAAAGGTTTGGGCTTTTATGAGCGCCTGGTAGACCGCCTCTTGGAGCTCAATATTCAGCCTTGCGTGACCCTCTACCACTGGGATCTCCCGCAAGTCTTGGAAGATGAAGGCGGATGGCCTTCCCGCGATGTCGCAAAAGCGTTTGTAGATTATACCAGCGCGGTCGTTGATGCCCTGGGTGACCGGGTCTCCCGCTGGGTCACACACAACGAGCCTTGGTGTGCGGCGATGTTGGGGTATCATGAGGGCCGCCACGCACCGGGAAAAACCAATCTATACGACGCAGTTCGAGCGAGTCACCACATGCTGCTATCGCATGGCTGGGCGACCCGTCTGATTCGTGAGCGCGTTAAGAATGCAGATATTGGAATCGTTCTCAATCCGGTTCCAGGAGTTCCAGCCTCCGACACCCCAGAAGACCGCGAAGCTTTCCGACGCTTTGATGGCGTCTTTAACCGTTGGTATCTCGACCCACTCTACAAGGGCCACTACCCGGAAGATGTTCTCAACGACTACGCTGAGGATGCATCTTTTGAAGGCAAGGACTACAGCTTCATCGAAGAGGGTGACACTCCGGTCATTGCTGAAAAAACCGATTTCCTAGGCATCAACTACTACAGTCGCGCTGTCATCGCATCGGACAAGCTTGAAAATCGCGCGCATCGGATCCCAGATGTGGGTCCCGAAATGCGAACCGACATGGGCTGGGAGGTCTACCCAACCGGCCTCTATGATCTCATGAAGCGTATCTATGATGACTACAAAGTGAATGCGCTGATCATCACTGAGAACGGTGCGGCCTACGACGATGGGCCCGACGCCTCCGGAAGAGTACAGGACCATCGACGTACCGCTTATATTCACGGACATCTCGCTGCAGTGAAGCGAGCAATCTCTGATGGCATCCCAGTTACCGGTTATTACGTCTGGTCACTTATGGATAATTTTGAATGGTCGTTTGGCTACACAAAGCGATTTGGAATCGTATACGTCGATTATGAGACACAGCAACGTTTCCCCAAAGACAGTGCTCTCTGGCTCAGTAAGGTTATGCAATCCCCAAACACCTGGATAGACTAAATGTTTCACCTCCCCTTAGCAGCGGTGCTACTGCTCTCAACCGCTCCAGCCCCCCAAGTGGAGCTGGTTGAGAGACCTGGGCAAAGACACCTAGCCATTGATGGTAAGCCGACCCTCATCAAAGGCATGAACTGGGGTTGGATGCCGATTGGGCAAAACTACACGTTTCAGTTTTGGGATCAGCCTGAAGATGTAATCATCGAAGCGCTTGAACGGGATATGAGCCTACTCAAAGCCATGGGTGTAAACGCTCTTCGGCAATTCGACGGAGTGCCTTCCCGCTGGGTCGAGTACATCTACGACCGCTGGGGAATCATGACCTCGGTAAACAACTTCCTTGGGCGGTATGGTATGACAGTTGACGGCCGCTGGGAGAGTCCGATCAATTATGAGAACCCCCGCACGCGCGAGGTCATTTTAGAGTCAGTCCGAGCGATGGCTGAAAAGTACAAAAACACCCGAGGCATGGTGTTTTTCATGTTGGGAAATGAAAATAACTACGGACTCCATTGGTCATCGTACGAGATCGAAGCACTTCCCCAGGGCGAACGCGACCAAGCCCGAGCACTACACCTCTATCCCCTCGTAGGAGAAGCAGCGACGATCCTCAAAGAAGTCGTACCACACCGACTCATCGTCTGGGCCAACGGCGACCTCCAATACATGGACCTATTCACCGAGCATGCAAAGGATGTCGATATTTTCGGCACCAATGTTTATCGCGGAGAATCCGCGAGAGACCTCTTCGAGCGGGTCGAAAAAGAGAGTGGTCGTGCGGTTGTCTTCACGGAATTTGGCTCTGATGCCTTCAACGCCCGGGAACACCGCGAAGACGGCGCCGCACAGGCCTACTATCTCCACAAGCAGTGGAGCGAAATCTACCAACAGAGCCGCGCCCCGGGTATCGGCAACGCAATCGGTGGCTTCATTTTTCAGTGGAGTGACGGCTGGTGGAAGACCAAACAAGACGAAGACCTCGACATTCATAACACCGACGCGAGCTGGCCGAATGGCGGATATCCATTCGATTATGTCGAAGGTCAAAACAACATGAACGAGGAGTGGTTCGGTATAGCCGCCAAGGGCCCTACCGATGGACGCATGCTCTACGAAGTCTACCCTCGTCCGGCCTATTATGTGCTACGCGATATGTTCCGCTATTCGCCCTATGAAATGAGTGCTGCTGACCTCGCTCGAGTCGAAGAGCTCGTTCCCAAATCGGTTCGTGAGCAATACAATACAGCTTATGAAATCGATCGTGTCGAGCGTGCAAGCGCGTCCACCAATGACTTTCGAATCGATGTATTCCGCGTACTGGCCGCGGTGAATGTCGCAAATCGAGCCGACCTCGCCGACTCACTTGAGAGCCCCGAGCATCAAGAAACAATGCTGCTCGGTTTCCGGTATAACCCGAACCCAGCTCTGAGCGCCGGGGTTGTCATCCACGGGGCTGCATCCATCCTGGAAAACCCACTCAACGAGATTTATTACGAGAATAACAGCGTTCCTCGAGGTGTCGAAGCAAGCGATGGAGAGCCCCTGACTCTCACCGATATTGAGCGGTTTCGTATTTATCAATTTGACATGGAATTCGAATCAACCCAAGGCGTTTTCAATGCTTACTATCGAAAAGGACATTACCACTGGGCATATGACGATGGTGACCTCTATGGCTTCTACCCGGAGGCGAATTATCAGCACTCGGTGGACATGTACAACTCAAACGCCCCGTTCGGTCTTGAGTTTACCGGTAAAGACAGCTTCGACGGCCTTCGTGTAGCGATTGGACCAGAGATCTTCTGGGGTGCTAACCCAATGGCAATTGCAAAATACGACTATTCGTTCGGGCATTCTAAAGTCACCATGATCCACCGAGAGGAATTCCCTCGGTTTGACTCCACCCAGAGCGGCGCCAGTAGCTCGTTCGCCGGTCCGGAGCACCGAAGAACTTCGCTCGTCTTAGAAACCAGTCTTTATGGCTGGGACATCGACTTGGGTGTCATCGCATCGGGTTCCAATAAGCTCGGTGAACACTACACAACAACCCGTGAAGCAGACACAACCAACTCGTACCTGAACTCCGGTTACGCAGTCCTCGATGGTACAATCAAATGGCAAGATACGCTCGGAGCAGATATCTGGCTTACCGGCTATATTGGATCAGTTGGTGTACATGCACGCGCCGGTTATCGGGGACTCGTCGCCGAAGGGGGCGCAGACCCTCGAATACATCTCACCGGCTGGTCTCTTAAACCATCGGGTTCTGGCAACAACATGTATTCAGAGCTTGGCTTCATCTATGGCGTTGGCAGTTTGCAAATTGCGCCTAACTTCTTAATCCAAAAACCCCTCGAAGACCCACTCCCGACAGTCGACGAAGCCCTCTTGACGGAGAGTGAAATTTTCTATGCAGGTCTACGCCCTCGAAGCTATCTGGACAGTCCATTTGCGGTACTGAGCAACCGCGAAACAATCGCTGCAGAGCTCCTCCTCGTTTGGGACCCTACCCCGGGTACTTGGTATTGGATGTGGGATAACCTCATGCGCGAAGATGCAACCCTTGCTGCATCTCTTGACCTCGTCTATCGACACCACCCAACGACGAGAGACTCGATGGTCGGCTTCTTGGAAACCGGGGTTCCGTTTTCGCAAGGTTCATCGCCACCGGCTCGGGATCACATCTCTGCAACAGCCCGCGTGGTCATGAAGCCTGGTGCCTATACCCGTATGCTCTTCGAAGGCTATATCGCGCACGACGACCCCGGAATCGGCGGTGAAATAGCGGAAAGCCACTGGCCATGGCGAAAGTCCGGACGTCTACAGCTTCGGCATCAGGGTTGGCTAAACCATCTAGTCGTCAAGCTCGATGACTTTGGGCCTTACGATTACCATCGCGACTTTAATCTGACCTATCCTTTACAGGCCGAGGCGATGATCTCATGGGGTCCCAAAGCTGCACCCATCTATGACCCCGACTCTCGTGTTGGCGTCATTGCAACCTACCGACAGCTCGATGAGCACTCCAATCGCTACGATGAGACCCTGCCGGATACAACCCAAGAAGAATGGGAGCTTTATTTTTTCGTGGAGGTGACCCATGTCTCATTCTAAGACTAGAGTTTGTTGGCTAGCCCTCGCCTTCTTCGCAGTGACTGGCTGCGGCAACGACGACCTCCGCTACCGTTACGGTTTTGATCTTAACAAGCTGGAATTCAATCTCTATACCGCGGATATGGGCGTGCACCCGGACACGAGTGTGCTTGACGACCCGAATAATCCCTTTCGATGGGACCCAATGGGCACCCAGACAAAGTGGACCATCGAGTCCTACGGGAGAGTCGTACCCAGAGTCTATGCTTGGGCCACCGCACTTGCCACCGAACCTATTGGTGAAAACCAACTCTATGCCGCGCAAGCTCTAGAGGACCTTTACCGACAAGAACTCACGCTTGAGGCCTATCTTCCATTCGTGCGTGATATGACGGTTCGAGCGTATCAATCGGTGCTCGACAACTTTCCCGACTCAGTCAGTTACTTGGCCGACGGGGTCACTTCATTCCCGCTGAATATTATCGCCTACGATGCACTCGTTGGCCTGGGAGAAACGCCAACCGGTGGATGGACCGTTGTCTCAGATGAAGATGGAAAACGTGTCCTCATTCAGGTCGAGTACTAAGGAGTTGCCGATGTCATCTCGAATTCAGTCTTCGATGAGCGCCCTCATGACCGCCCTGCTCTTAGCTGGTTGCGGTGAAGACCTTGCGGCACCAAACTACCCCGACTTTACCGACGCGCTCGCAGCACAAGAGGACCAAAACACTTTTGTCGAATCTCCAACCCCCTTTATCCCAGGCTCAAAACGTCTATCAATTGGTATCTTTTATGATGGAGCATACAGCGATATCATTTTACTCGATGATACCACCTCCCACTTTTACATCTACTCGCAGACCTTCGGTATTCAAAACGAATATCAACTGGTTCGGGAAGGCCTGCGAGCCGACGCTATCCTGGGGCAAGGTAGTGCGTGGCTGGGGGGCGGAGTCACCTGGGATAATCCCCAGGACTTGAGCAATTGGACAACCATGCATGTGTCTCTCTGGAGCGAAAACGAAGACTACAATAGCCTCCAGATTGAGTTCGAAGCAGGTGCCGTCCTACGTGTGCCGATCGCCGACTATGGGTTTGTCGCGAATGGTGAATGGCACGAGCTGACGATACCACTTAGTGACCTCATCGACCTCGGTGCGGACTTGACCTCTGTTACCCGCCCCTTTGTGCTCAGCGGTGGTAACGTGAGTGTTGGCGCGCGCCTCATCGTTGACAATCTTTATCTGGAATAGCGGCTACGCGAAAAGACGAGATACGCCAGGGATAAGACGGTTATTCCAAGAGCCCCGGCGACCAGTTTCGATGGGTCCGATGCCATCAATAGAGCTACGCTTACCAAGAGAGCGATGCCGGCCTTAAATGCGAGCGCTGGGTCGCGGTTCTCGGGGCGAAGTGCTCCCACCATCGCTATCCAACAGGTTGGAAGATATTGAACAAACCGGGCCACAACACTCAGAAGGGCAAGTTCTTTAAACGAACCGCTTAACGCGAAGAAAAGTGCAGCTCCACCGGTCAACGCAATCGAATACGATGGTGTACCATAGCGAGAATGCAACCTAGACAAAACCCTGGGTGCCTCCCCCTGCTCCGAGAGTGCTGCAAGACGCCGTGGGGTTACAAGCGCAGTCCCCGCGTTGACGCCCAATACCGAAACCACACTCACCCAAAGAAAAGCTACGCCGACGGTATCACCCAAGGCCAGAGACGCTGCGTCAGAGATTGGATTTGCCCGGTCTGCGAGACCATCAAGCGTCCCGATGCAGAGCGTCTGAAGCATCAAATAGAGGATGGTGACCCCTACGATCAGCCCTGGCAGTATTCGTGGAAGAGTGGATTTTGCATCAGAGATTTCAGACGCCGGAACGACCAAAGATTCAAAGCCAACATAGGCATAGAGAATTAAGAGTGTTGCATCTGCGAATCCGTTAAAGCCCATGGGTGCGAACGTCTCGAATCGCGTCATTTCGATGTCTGAAAATCCCAATATTGCCAAGAGGATAAGGGGTGTTGCCTTAAGCAATGTCAAAATAGTCGAGAATCTCGCACCCAGTGTCAGGCCTCGAATATTAACCCATACCAATAAGGCTACGAGAACGGTCATACCCAGCTCTTTCACGCCAGGTTCGGCCACTGCACTAAAGAGTCCTCCGAGGGCCAAGAAAAGGGCATTGAGGAGTGCGCCCCAAGACGTCACTGCGACCAACCACGTCATCCAGCCAACAACGAAGCCCGGCCAATTACCGAAATGGTCCCGGGTATAAAGATAGGCCCCACCATTTTTCGAGTACCCTTTGGCGACCGAACCGAAGGCACTCGCAATCATCCAGGCCAAAACACCAGCGAGCAAGGTGGACAGGATGGCGGCCGGACCGAGAAGTTTATGTCCAACACTGGGCAGAAAAAATATGCCCGAGCCAATGACACCGTTGATACCAAGCGCAAGGGTATCGCTTTTACCAAGTGCGCGACTCTGAACCACGCGTGTTGTCTCTTTATCCATCGCATAGGAGGGTCGCAAAAGGACTCTGTCGACGCAAGGTGCGATATTGACGGATAAGGACAAAGCCCGCTAGAGACTCACTACGAGGAGGCCATGATGCCAATACCCACTACACTGCGTAAAAAAGTGCTTGCCGGAAAACTAAAGGAGTACCCCCTCAAAGAGTTTGGACTCAAAGGACGCGGGACAGTGTTCATTGAGGCGGGTCATTGTATCAAAGTCATTGATCGCGCTTCTCGGTACCTTCAAAAAGATGCGAATGCTTTTATCACCGAGCTGAGCAGTATTGCGAATACATTGGGTACAGACCTTTGTGGACACGTTCTCATTCGACGCGCCCCCATCTGTTCGAAGGCCCGAGCGCGACTCGAGGATGAAGGCTTTACGGTCGATGCAATCGACTAGAGCGAACAACGCTCCGTCTCCGCAAGGTCGATCCCGGCAATCGTCAGAACCTCCGCATCGAAATCCCCCAGGAGAGCTTCCTCTCTAAGGTTCGTGGAGATCGATGCCTGTCGATAAGCAATGGGATATCCATCACGCGCCAGCGGTAGTACGGCGACCTCGGTCTCGTTGCCACGGACTTGTGCCACCGAGACCATCACCTTCGAAGCCCGCATTCCCAAACCGCGGAAGGCTTTGGGTGCGCTCAGCGCGTAGACCCGGATCGCACGGCTACTACTTTGTTGGACATCGATTAATGTTGCTTTACTCATAGGCATCTCCTTTGGAGATACCCAGCAAGCATCGCGCCAAATAAAATAGCCAAATAAATCAGACCATTATAAACTTCGGATGCGTCGAAAAGCGTGTTTCCGACAATGACGACGTCACCTTCGACACTTAGATGGTAAGCCAACGACGATCAGCCACTGAGTACGGGCAGTCGAAGTTGAGCGCCCCATAAACGCAATATCCGTGAGCAGCGTCCCATCGAAATCACGGGTCCAAGCAGGCGCTTCGACCCCCTCAAGGTCGATTGTCTCTACAACCGTAACCCTTACCTCACACTTTAAGTCCGTGGCATAGAGGTCCAATAGACCATTCAAGAGTCCTTCACGGTCGACCTCACCTCGCTCAGCTCGACCGATCCAGGCAGTGCGTGCATCGGTCATCAGGAGTGCCGGATCAGACGAAGTCTCCGAGCCCAATCCCCAGCGTGACCGCAGTGACTCGATGCTCTGGTCACGGTAAGCCGGGTCTAAGGTCTCATAGGTGACCACCAGTCCCGAGAGACCGACGACCGCTTCATCCTGAAGCTTCAAGAATGCCCCAGCAATATGTGATGCATCGGGATTCATCAAAACCATCCGTGCACTTGGCTCGGATAAGACAACGCTTAGCCATTCATTGGGGTCGGTGCTCTCAACCAACTTCGTTGTCATGGCACCGCCAATCACTGGTACCTCCGCATGCCACCCAGCCAACATTGCCAATGCCATTGCCTCGACCTTGTTGCCCTGCGTCGGGTCGCTTAAGGCCTCTAAGTATTCTGGGAGTGCCTTGGTAATCACACGAGACTCTTCAGGCTGAAATTGAAGTGGCACCAAGCCACGCCGCTTCCGCAGAGCATTCAGTCGACTCAACCACAGAGGACCTCCTGAAGGCGTGTCACTGGCCTCCAGGGCTGCCACATCTAAAAATCGGCTTGGGATTCTCGACAAATTCTCTTGATGGGAAAGCGCAAAGCGCGCGTCGAGATTCGACATCCGGCGGCCCCTCTTTTTTGAGAAGAGCTCAGCGACCGTCGCATCACCGTCTGACGGCGGACATTGGAAAGCAAAGCTGGGTAAGACCCTGGAGCGGTCCCGTTCGCATACGTGAAAGCCAAGCGCTCCGTGGGTGGCCACAAGTGCGACGCCGTCAACCATCTCATGGTACTTTCCCTCGACATAGACGCCGTTGTCGTCCGTCGAGCGTATCGCCACGTCGTAGGGAGACTCTTGGCGAGCCAAGACAGCAACGGTTCGAGGGCTCGATAGATGGACGGAGAAACCAAAAACACTCCCTTTTGAGCTTCCGCTTGTTGCACGACCAACCAGGTCTTGAAGAGGCCCTCCCCACATCTCCCACAGCTGTGCAGGCCCGGGTAGCGGTTCGGTTACCTCCGCAACCTCAAAGAGAATATCAGTTCCAACGCCTTTCGCCCCACAACGAAGCTCT
>JAYYQC010000258.1:0-6956 GCA_036128675.1 Myxococcota bacterium
TATCTGCGAACCCAGGGTCGTGATTGTTGTTGAGGTAGAAACTCCCTAATACCGAGCCTACATCGGCAATCCGGAGGATATGGGTATTACTCGGGATGTACTTACCGATGGTCGGAAAGTTCCGAAAAAACATCCTTCGAGAAATACTCGCATTGAGCGGGAAGTCAGCGATTGATGAGAACACGACCAACAAGCGAGGCGTGTCGGTGGTGAGCGATGGTTTCTCTAGAGTGTAGAAGAGCTCCTCACGCAATTGTACGCTTGAATCATCAAAGAATTGCAGAAAGCGAGCGGGGTCGGAGAGGTGCTCAAATCGCGAGACACCGTCTTTATGAGCTACGAGGTAAAATCCGTTATTCGCCAAATGCGAAACAAATGTTCGTACGTGGGGGTACGACCGTGCGAGCCCAAGTAGGTTATGCTTGAGACGAGACGTATCGTTTGGCCCAACTTCAGAACGGTCGACCATCAACGTTTGCGATGGAAGCTCTACGCTGATTGGATGCGTAGCGAGCGTTTCACTCAGTTTAAGCGTTGAGGATATCTCCGTCATTGAATGCTCCGGCCTTGGCTCGATTGGGAGGCTTACCGTTAAACGATTGCACTTGAAGATTCGGTCAACGGCTTACCCAATAATTCTTCGATGACAGCGATTACACGATGTGAGGCTTGCCCGTCGCATGCACCCAGAAACTTTTCGATGAATTGCTTGTAACGGTCTTGATCAATCGAAGCATTTCGTAGCGCTTCGAGCAGAACTTGGGCGGAGGGCTCTTCGATAATCGGGCATGGCATTTCGTCTCTGTATTCGAGCCCAAAACCTCGGTCATGCTCGTATCTGTCGATATCTTCCGCGTAACAGATGAGTGGTTTCTGTGCGAGAACCGCTTCAAAGATCAGAGATGAGTAGTCCGATATCACAACATCTGATGCAAGGATCAAGCTGGCGGCGTTGTAATCTGAGAGGTTTATAATCTTGTTTTGGGTGCTCAGAATTCCACTTAGATTTCCGGTTACACCACTATTTTCTAACAATCTCGGATGAAGCTTTGTGATCAAGACTTCGTCGTCTCTGAGGGAATCGGCCAGCTCTTGGAAATTTAATTGTAAATCTAGACTGACCTTTTTTGACCATACGCCTCTAAAGGTTGGTGCATAAAAGTAGATTTTCTTGTCGATATGCTCAGGGTACTGCTCGAAGAACGCATCGCGTCTGCGGCTAATTTCTGCATTGTCAAAGTAGAGATCTGTCTTGGGGACACCGGTTACTCGGACATTTTCAATATTGACGTCGTAAAACTTAGCATAGAGATGGCGGACATGCTCCGAAGGGGCGCAGATGACGTAATCGTCCTTGAGCTGTCGATAGCCTTTACTCGAAAAGCTCTTCACTGCGCCCGCGGCGTGCCAGATCTCAACGCGCTTCGCACCGCTCGAAAATTCTTTTTTGGCGGCACCTGCACCCGAGACGATTACTTTTGCTCGGCCAATCAGAAGCTCTTTACCAATGCCGTATTCGAGATTCTTTAGGAGATACTTATTCTGAACGTGGTCACCCAGGAGGTCTTCTACGTCGGTAAGGTTCGGGATATCTATACCCACGACCTCATCGCTTCGCATTGAAGTGGCCATCCGAGTCATCAGTTTATTGTTCTTGTATGCGTTGTTTATGAAATAGCCGCTGGAGTCGATGATGGATGTTAATAATCCAGCTTCCGAGACCTTAAGCTTTTGTCTTTTGAGGAAACGCAGAATTCCGCCAGCTTTCCACGAACGAGAACTCACCAGCTCTTTGTACTTTTTCTTATAAAAGTCGGATGCGGGAAAATATCGCCAGAAGATATTTTGCTCAAGTAGCTCCGACAAACCAGCATCGTACTTTAACTCGTCTTCAACGACTTCAAAGCTACCTAGCTTGGTTTTTCCTTTGAGCTTTGCTGTTTCTTGAAGAACCTTCTCCCATTCGTCGTAAATGACTTGTGGACTGTATTTTTGCGCGGATTGAGCTGCGTTCTCGGACATGGTTGCTCGAAGCTCATCATTCTCAATCAGGGAGAGGAGGTTTTCGGCTAGAGAATCCGTACTCATGCCGTTGGCGAGTAACCCATTCTTGCCATCTAGAATCATCTCATTGACGCCCGAACATTCCGAGAAACCAATGGCAGGTAAGCTGTGAGACATCGCCTCGATGAGTCCGAGTGGGCAGCCCTCGAAGCGCGAGGGAATGGCGTAAATCTGTGCCTGGGCATAGAGCTCTTCCGGGGTATCTGTTTGACCGTGGAAGATAACCTTCTTGGCAATCCCGAGCTTTTCGGATTGACGCTTTAGGAATTCAAGGGATGGGCCCGTGCCAACAATCCTGAGAGTCCAGTCAGGGCATTGTTGATGAATCTGTGAAAATGCCGAGAGCAAACACATCAGGTTTTTTTGGTAATTCTCGACCCTCCCGACGCAGATCACCTCTTTTCTTCGCTTGAGATAATCCGATGCGCCTTCCGTGAGCGGAGCAGGCTCGGTTGGGTTTTTGATGACAACGGTCTTAGCTTGTAGAAATTGAGGAAGGTCCTGCTTAAAGCTTTCATTGAGGACATGGACTTTATCGGCGGCGTTAAAAATAATGAACCGTGTTTTCTGACGTTCATCAAAGTTCCGCCCCAGCTTCCACCATTTGTCGAGGTAGTATTCTGGATTGTTATGTTCCGAAATGAGAAGCGGGATGTCCATTTTCCACAAAGCACTCACAAAAATCCCTACGATTGAATTTGTAATCATAGGCAGAACAACATCCGGATTTTCTCTTTTGATAATGCTTTTAAGGAGCTTGATGGTCTTATTACTGTAGTTTTGATTGATGGTATGCTGCGTTACGCGCGGGTCTAGGCTGAGCCGGTCGCTCGCAAAGTTACCTGGATGGGAGATATAGCTTACTTGGTGGCCTCGATTGACCATTTCATTTGCTAGTTCGACTGCTACTTTGTCAATACCAGTCATTTGACGGTTGAGGGATACGGTAAATAAGCAGATGCGCATCTTTTACTCCGAGCAACCCAAGCGCGATGATTCAAACAAAGACTTCATCGTGCTCGAGGATTGTTGCGAGGGGATAGTCATCAACAACTAGGGTTTGCGGATAACCTCGAGCAATGCTGTCGTTGATATGGATGGGGTGCGTTCGAGATAAACGACTTCGCAGTGGGCCTTCATATCGTCAAATTTACCCCTCCAGTCTTCGCCCATGACCATAATGTCGGCGGCTTGTTCCTGGATGTACTGCGCTTTGAGCTCGAGTGCATGCTCAACAAATACTTCGTCTACGCAGCGAAGGGCTCGAAGAATCGCCATGCGGTCTTCAAGGGAGCAGACTGGCGTTTTTCCTTTTTTCTGTTGGTTAAGCTCATCGGAAGAAACCCCGACACTTAGGCTGGTGCCCAAGGCCCGGGCCCGCTCGAGGATCCTAAGATGGCCCACGTGGAATAGGTCGAAGGTTCCAAATGTTATGACTCGCACGTAGAGACCCTTTCTCAAGAACCCGGATCGGGTTCAGCACGAAATAGACAGTTGAAAATCTGTAAGTTCAGCCAAAACTTAGAGTCTCTCTAGCAGGTCAGCCACCCTTGTGCCAGCGTTGCCGTCACATGCGCCAACCCATCGATTTCGAAAAGCTTTTACGTCTTCGTCGGGTGAGCCGTCTGCCTTTTTTATACCATCCATAAATGCGCCGGTGCCGCTTTCACTGACGAGGCACGGTACTTCGTCTATGAAACCATCGGTTAAATACTTGCGGTAGTGGTCAAGGTCATCGGCAAAACACAGGGTCGGAATACCCCCGGCGACGGCATCGAGCAGGCCTCCTGAGTAGTCGCTGATGAAAACGTCCGCTGAGGCCATCACTTGAATGGAGCCCAGATTCAACGCCTGGGCATCGATGATTTTGTGGTGATGAGGTTGAGGGATGAGATTTGTTCGTCGCTGACGCTCTGAGGGAGGGCTGCAGGCCAGGCTAGGGTGAAGCGAAATGATGAGTCGCTCGTCTTCGCTCAGAGCTTCGTTGAGCTCATCGAGGTTGACGGAGGAGTAATGGTAGAGGCAGTCAGGCCATCGGCCCCGAAACGTGGGTGCGTAGACATAGATTCGTTTGCCCCGAAGCGCGGGGAATTGACGTAGGACTTCTTCGTTCATCCTCCGCTTTTGAATCGAATTACAGATTGGGTCGGTTTTGATGGAGCCCAAGGGAAGTACGCGCTCCTCGGGAACGCAGAATGCCTCTGCATACAAGGAAACCATCGCTTCTGAAGGGGCTATCACGAAATCAAAATCACCTACCTCTTCCTTGAACTTGCTTGCTGGAAGACCGTAGTAGAGGTTGGCGGCTCTCTTTATGAAGCCGGAGGAGTGCCAGATTTGAACGACCTTTTGTTGGGTTCGATAAGCTCTCGGGAAGCCTCCTTCAGTGACTACAATCCGTGACTTTAGCAATCTGAGATACTCTTGAGGCCCCAGTCGCTGTGCGGGGGATTGGTAGACCACATGCGATTTCTCAGTTAGATGCTCTTTAAGGTACTTGGGACCATCTTCGATGCCTGGGAGGGTATAGAGGGTTGTCCCTGATGGCGCTTGCAGGTGTGACATAGCGCGTAGAGCGACTTTACCGCACTTAAGCGCAGCGGGCTTCACTCGGTCTTTGAAGTTTTTGGAGGCACTTTTGAGTCTGGATTTTACGATAGCTGCGATGTTGAAAGGGTCGTGGTCTTGGGGGCTCGGATTTGACCCGGGATATGGGTCTGAGACTATCTCGGATCTCAGCAGCTCTAGAGCATGGATAGTCTTTGTCTCATTTTGACTATCTCGATTTTTTTCTTTTACGGCACATTGCAGCAGCTCAATCCATTGTGCAGAAAGTGCCTGAGGTGTGCGTCGACGTGATGCTTCAAGTCCACTCTCCGACAGCTGCTGCCAGTGTTGATGGTTATAAATAATATGATGCATTTCTTCCGCGAGCGCTTGTGGACTTCGAGCGCTGACGAGTTGAGCACCTGACGATGACCCAAAGGCTTCAGATAAGGCGTCACAGTCGCTAAACCCAAGGATGGGCAGCCCTACCGATTGGGCTTCACCCGCTACCAGAGGATACCCTTCAAATTTTGATGGTAAGAGAAGTAAATGAGAATCAGCCAGTGCACGAAGTGGTGAAGGCGTATACCCCATGAATTTGATCTGGTCTGAGAGACCCAGGCGTTGTGTCAGAGCCTTGAGTTCAGGTAAGAGCGGACCTTCACCGTAAATTTCATATTCCCATTTAGGGATTTTTTCATTTAGGCTATCCAAGGCACGAATTGCATCCTCAAGCCCCTTTTCGGGGCTGAGGCGTCCGATGCTGATGAATTGAACCGATCGATTGTTGCCTGGAGCCGAGGCTCTGAGCTCTGTGGGTTCTACCGGGTTGGGAATAACTTGGACCTTTTCGGCCTCCAGGAGATCCTGGGGGGCGCAAGATGCGCGCAATACATGAACCTTCTGGGCAGACTTGAGTACTGCACCGCGCATCGCCATTTTTGCGGTAAAATTCCTTCCGATGCCCCACCATTGCTCGACGTAGAAATCGGGCTGATTGTGCTCGGAAAAGACGAAGGCTGTGTCCAAGTCACTCAACGCTAAAGGAAAGATGGATGCGACACCATTCGTGGTCATTGCGACAATCACGTCGAGGCTGTACTGCTTTGCGATGGCCTTGACCTGGTCGACATGGCCAAGTGTCATTCCGTAGGGGAGGAATTCTATCCGAACGCCGGCGGGTAATGGCTTGAGAGGGGGATTCGGGCCGGGTGGCGTGATCCAGACGACAGAGTGACCGTGTGCGATAAGTGCGTCCGCAAGGGAGATGCCTACCTTTTCGATGCCTGTGACTTGTCGAAAGAGCGATACCGTATACAGCCCGACCTTCATAAGGACGAGCGATAACAGAGCAATAGCCAATAATCAATTGGTCGCTCGGGGTGGATTAAGGGAGCAAATTGAGTGACCTATCGGTTCCAAAATTGGCAAGCTTGAGTCGGTACGTTTGCGAAAATTGGTGAAGGACAGTTGCCTCACATTCATGATTTTTTGAGCCGGTGTCTCTCGTCTTTTAAAGCAACACTAAAAGACCACCCCAAAGTAGACGTAGCAAATCGAAGTCAAACCTCATCACTTGTTTGAGCTTGACCTCGTTTATGACGGTCGCGCTTGGAAAGGGGCGAATAGTGCATATCCTTAGATTGTGAATAGGATTACGAAATGCTGATGGATGGTATCTGGTTGGTTGCGGTTGGGATAGCGCTTGTCATCCTAACAGCGGTGAAGCCCTTGATGACGTCGCTTGGCAAGAGGCTGGTCGCCATGGACCTCCGAAAGGGTCTGGACCGAGCGGGGCTGCAAGCTAAAACCGCGACTCTTCGCGATGGTGTCTCCGCTCATTATTACGAGCGTCAAGCGTTAGGAGAGGCCGACGGACCGCCGCTGGTGGTGTTGCCCGGTGCGACCATCGATATGGACTTCATGGGGGCTCGGCTGGGCCGCTTATTCACCCAGCTACCGAATAGACGGATTATTGTGCTGGAACTTCCGCACCACGGTAAGAATTTAACGGTCAATCTCGACTTTGAAGCGATTGCATCAACCATTGATATGGCGGACTACCTTGAGCGTTTTCGTGAGGTCATGACGCTCGATGACGTGTTTGATCTGATCGGTTACTCACTTGGGGGAAGTATCGCAACCGAGTATGCGATTCGTTATCCGCAGCGACTTAGGCGCTTGGTCCTGCTTGCCCCATATTTCTACGAGCTTGCTACCGACGCCTTCATTGAGGCTGTAGATTCAGACCGGCTGCAGAATCTCCATGGTTGGGAAACGCTTGGCGAAATGGAAAACTTTTTTCATCACTGGTTGGGCTTAAGCTCTCAAGATGCGCCGCCCGC
>JAYYQC010000259.1:0-8387 GCA_036128675.1 Myxococcota bacterium
TGGATGGGTCAGCTTCGAGTGACTGTTCAGAAACCCGAGCATGGTGAGCACCCCCGCACGTTGATTGCCATTGAGCTGAGTTCTGTAGAAGGTGTCCTCGTAGATATAATCGAGGGTTTCGCTGAACTCCGAATGCCAAGCAATGGCCTCGCTGTCCTCATCGATTTCAACCCCGTAGAGTTCGGCGAGCGGCGGTGTAATAAAAGTATGGTTGGCGGTTAGGAGACCCGCGAGGGAGCCACTGCCTCGAAAAATTTCATGGGTGACGAAGATTTCTGGTTCGAAACGCATCGCGGGCTGAAGGATTTGATGCAGGTAGTCGGAACCAGCGTCGCCCTCAAACTCATTTAAATAGACTGAGAAATCGAGACTGGTGGTTCCGATTTTATCCAGGTCGAGGAGCTGCTTATAAAATCCCAAAACGCCGCGCTGTGCTTTGATATCCCCAAGCATGCGCCACGCCTGCGCAACGACTCTTTCGCGGTCGCGTAGCTTATCTGCTTTCGCGAGGTCCAAGAGGGTCTCATCCGGCATGCTATTCCAAATCAGATAAGAGAGCCTAGATGCGACCTCGTAGGAAGTGAGTGCAACCCGATGACTTCCTTGAGACGCAGTGCCGGTTCCAAACTCTGGGAAATAAAGAAAGTCGGGGACCTGAAGAAGATACGCGATGCCAAGCTCGAGCGCACCCCGCCAGTCGTAGAGTGCGACATCTTGGTCAAACTGAAGCTCCAGTGCACGCTGCTCTTCGGACGTAAGGTCTCGTCGCCAGGCGCGGCGAGCGGTGTCAACCAGGTAACGCTTCGCGCAGCTTGCAGTAACCGGGTCACAAGGCAACACGTTTTCTGCTACTCGAGCGACAGTTCCGGCCACGACAAACCCGGCTTCAAAGTAGGTCTCAACAAGGGTGGGCGTCGCGGTATTCACCGCGGTATTATTATCAAAGCCATCGACATCAAGCTCAAAAGGGAAGACCACCGCTTCTAAGCCCGCACTCGGAAAGATATCCATCACGGTATTGTTGTATTGTTCCGCGGTAAGTCGCTTGAGCCCGTCGGCCCCGAGCGGCACTTCAACCACTTCCGGGTTTGCCCATTCATCGGCATTGTCTTTCGTGGTTTGACAGCTAGCCACCGTGCTCAGGCAGGTCAATCCAACCATCCATATCCGCTCTCTTACGCCCATTTTCTATCTCCTCCTCTTACCGGGGTGCTTGCTTTGTAAGGTCTGACCCGTGGGAACTTAGAACGGGCAGAAGAAATATGGGGAAGCGGAAAATTTTTCGTGAGATACGTAGGAAGATGACATGGGATAGGTTTCGAGGCTAAGCTCAGGCTGCCATGAGACGCGAGGAAATCAGTCAGCTTTTTGAGAAGTACGGTCCACTGGTATACCGCCGCGCCCTCGGTATCTTAAAGAACCCTGAGCAGGCACAGGAAGCGACTCAAGAGGTCTTTATCAAAGCCTTTCAGGCCGCCGAGGGCTTTGATGGCCGTAGTAAGGTCACGACTTGGCTCTATCAAATCACGACAAATCATTGCCTCAACCAGCTGCGGGATCGGGCTCGACGCAGCGAGCTTTGGCAGCAGCACGGCGAGCTGACCCGTCCAGCCGACTTACAGGCGACCGACGATGGTATCGTCCTGCGGAAACTCCTTTCCGAAGCCGCGCCGGATCAAGCACGGGCAGCGGTTTACGTCTATATTGACGGTATGAGTCATCAGGATGCCGCTGAGCTTCTCAATATATCGCGCCGCAGTGTCGGAAATCTTCTCGAGCGCTTCAATCAGTGGGCCCGCAAACGCCTGGAGGATCCATCGTGATAAATAGTGTTGCCAGGTTTACCGAGTCGCGGGTCAAAGACTGTGACGACCCACACGTTCTAGGAGCTTCACCAGCATGAACCACGCATGGACAGAACCTAAGCGCCATCCTGACTGCTCGGAACCCTGTGTTTCCGACCTCGCCCTGGACCAACTCTTCTGCGAGGAACTCTCCGACAACGATGCACAAGCTCTCAAGACGCGCATCAGTGCCTGCGCGGGATGTCAGGTACGCTGGGACGAGCGTAGCCAAGGGCTTAAGGCTTTTTCGGAACTTGACGCCGATGCTCTGGTCGCCAAAATTCACGTTGGACTGGCTGAGACAAGTCCTCTTCCCAAGCCAACGTCGGAGAGCTGGCTAACCTGGCTCTATGGATTGAAGTGGGTCGGAGCGGCGGCGATTGCCATGCTTGCAGTGGTCTTCATCTTTCCCGAGATAGAACCTAAGACTCCCGGCGATACCGATGTCTTGCGCGCAAAAGGCGATACCTCCGCTGTCGTGCTCTACCGCGAACGGGATGGTAACGTAGACCTTTTGTCGGAGGGCGCGAAGGCTCGAGAAGGTGACCGGCTACAGTTCGAACTCAAGGGCTTAGAGGCGGGCTTTGTTGTCATCGTCGGCAACGAAGCGACCGGCACTCTCTATCGGCTCTTGAACCCGGAGCAAGTGCAAGCCAGTCTCGAAGCCCCATATCTGATTCCTAAAGCGTTTGAGCTGGATGGCTCCCTTGGGGTTGAGACGTTCACGGTTTACCACTGTGCTTTAAACGCTTCACAGGGTGCACCTTTTAACGGTGAGCCCGTGGATGGATGCCAAACATTCGCAGCGCAGGTTGAGAAGGTAGCCCCGTGAAGATTCACTTGGCAGCATACTGGCTTAGCTTGTTATTGACTCTGCCAACATCCAGCGTTGCAGCAACCTATGTTGTAGCCATCGGAAATAATCTCGGCGCGGCGGGAGATGTCCCACTTTTATACGCGGAGAGCGATGCCCGGGCACTCCTTGATGTCATGCAAGAGCTGGCTGGCGTCGAGCCATCCCACGCAATCCTGATTAGGAATGGCAATGCCGAGAGTGTTCGAAAGACTCTTCTCGAGACCAATCTGCGGATCCGGCAAGCCCAGGACCGTTCAGACGAAAAGCATCTGCTTTTGGTCTACTATTCCGGGCACGCCGATCAGCAAGGTCTGCACTTGGGTGAGTCTTCGCTGCCTTTTGATGAGCTACGCAATATCATCGAGAGTTCGCCCGCAACCGCACGTGTCCTTATCTTAGACAGCTGCAGGTCGGGTGGAGTTACGCGCGTAAAGGGTGCAAAACCGGCCGAGGTCTTCTCCATTGCGGCGGATAACCGCATGCAAGCCGAAGGTGTTGCTATCATCACAAGCAGCTCGGCCTGGGAAGACAGCCACGAGAGTGAGCGGCTTCGTGGTTCTTTCTTTACCCACCATTTCTTAACCGCTCTAAGAGGAGCGGCGGATCAGGACAAGGACTCCACCGTTACATTAAACGAAGCCTATTCTTATTCTTACCGTCAGACGCTTCGGTCCAGCGGGCGGACCCGAAGCCTGCAGCACCCAACCTACAGCTATGACCTCAAGGGGAAAGGCGACTTACCGTTAACCCGCTTAGTCAGCGGCACATCCCAGCGCGCAACCCTCATTTTTGACGAACCGGGCTATTATCTTGTCGTACGAGGCCAGGAAGGCGGCGAGCTCATTCACGAAGTAAGTATTGACCGTCCTCAGACTGCACTACAAGTAAGCCCGGGTGCCTATTTCGTGCAGCGACGCGAGAGTCGCTATTACCTAGAATATCAGCTCCAACTGGAGGACCGCGCTAACTTTCGCCTCAGAGAGCGCGACGGCAAGCGGATCGATTATGCGCGCTTGGTTCGAAAGGGCAGCGACGACACAGTATGGATTCACGGTGTATCGAGTGGCCTTGGGGTGCGTGACGGTGTTGCCGAAGGGCTCAAGGTCGGGGACCATCTACTCCTCGAGTACAGCTTGGATTTGCCGGCGCTCACGCTTCAAGCGCGGGTGCGATACCATACTGAAGACTTCCTTTCGACCGATGGTATCCTGAGGGGTGAACATAGCGAGTTCGGCATCGGTCTAGGCGCTCATCGCTTTTGGGATTTCCCTGCATTCAGTATTGGACTTGGCATGGTGGGTGATCTTGGAAGGGTGACGCAGACATTTGAAACCACCGGTCAAGCGGATCCAAGACGTTCACTAAGCCTTGGGATTGCATCCCTGGCAACGCTTCAAATCCCATTATGGGAAGCACTTACACTTGAAATCGAAACAGGCCCCTGGATTCAGTTTCAACGGTCGTCGTTTACCAACGCTGGTGCGATTGTCGAGGACACGCTCACCACCTCAACCCTGTGGTGGAGCGGACTTAAGATCGGAGTGCGATTATGACCAATCGATGGATGGCCATGGTGCTCCTGACCCTTACCAGCTGCGGTGACGGAATAGTCGGGGCCCCTTATCGCGGCGACTCTCTCTACAGCTTCGAGGGGATCATCTTGACCTTTCTCGATGAAATCCCCGACGAGGAGACGACCCGAGTCGCGCTTGGATGGAGTGAGACCTCAGAGGCTACCTTTGATCTCGAAACGCTTCGATTACAGAACTCGGTTTCAACGTCGGTACGTTTTCCATCCATTTTTGAGGTCAACATTTTTTATCCACCGGAGTCAGTCTTATTCGAGACCCTCGAGTACGACTGGGCACTTGCTTACGTGCTTATCTACAACGACGAAAATAGAAATCAGTCGCTCGATGATGGCGAGCTGATCGGCGGTGCACCCGAGCAAGGGCTCCTCTACAGTAGCCGCGAGCTGAGCGCGGAGGATTCACCGACTGGGCAGCGCCTACCAGCGGGCTTTCATGTGATACCGATGCCTCTTCTCTGCGAGCCCAAGCCAGAGATCGAAGGGCAGGACTGTAACGTTGAGCTCGGGGCTGCCTGCGAAACTTCGGCAGACTGTGGTGCAGGTAGCTGCCTCCGGGATGTGGATGGTCTTTATTTCCCCAATGGTTATTGCGCCTTATTGGAGGATAACCCAGAGGCGTGCATGCCAGAGGGCGGTCTCGTGATCGATCTGGGTATCAATGACCGCGATATCGGCTGGTGGGGAAAAGCCTGCCAGAGCGACGCGAATTGTCGAACCGACGAAGGCTACGCCTGTAATCTCGCGATTGGCGTCTGTGCGCCTAAGTTACCGTTTTGGTTGGTTGTTGACTGGGATCTTGGCTTTGAGAGGCTCTGCGAAGAGGAAGAGGCGATCAAAACTTTCGGGTTTGAGTAGATAATCGCGCAACAGGTGCTGAGTCCGGCCGACACTCCTCCATGAAGACAAACACCACGGAGGAATACCATGCACTCAGTTCAGACCGTTCCTTTTCAAAGCAACCCAGCATTTGACGGCACCGCAGCATCAACCCGCAGCGAAGCGAATCCAGATCTGGGCTACCACGTAAAAGTCGAAGTGGTCCGAGCACTCCTCAAAGCATGTCCTTCGGCGCAAGACATTAAAGTTGAGTTGGTCTCTACGATTCCTGGAGTAGACGCCACCAGCGAGCGCGCAATTTATGACCATTACGGATTTATTCAGATTCAAGCTACTGCAAAAACCTGCGCAGGAAATCTCGTCTGGGTAAATGGTGAATACAATGTCCACAGCGGCAAGCTGATGGCACTCGACATCCAGCGCTAAGGAGTCACGAAATGGCCAGCTACGTAATTGGACAGCACGGTGCAAAGCGTCGCGAACAACGACGTCTCACCGAAATCTACGGTGAGCGTGTCAGTGGCCGTACCCACGAATCTGAGCATACCATTGGATTCGCCCCGCTTAATGAAACCTCTGGTACCAAGCGTGGCGGCTCAAAAATTATTCGACAGCTTGAGAAAGACGCCTGGGCTTATCAGGAAGAGAAGCCGCTTCATCGTGCTCATATTGGCACAGGGACCCAGAAGACGCCTGACCTTTCAGGCTTTAATAGCGATACCTATCGAGAGACTCAGCGCACTTTGGTTGAGCAAGGTTATATCAGTAGCGCGGTTCAGGTGAATCAGCTCGCCTACGCATTTATCCCCGGCTTTCAAGGCGCGTCAGCAGGCGCGCGCAGTCGAAGTGCGGATGACTCTTTCCGGACAATGGTCGCCCATATGGATAAGGTTCAGTACGCCCAGTCGGATATCTTTGAAGACCGTCAAGTCTCGAACGAAGACCGTCTTGAGATGCATCTCTCTCGCCTCGTAGCCCGCGGCGAAGGTGAAGGCCCCAGCGGCTGGCCGTCCGCCGAACAGATTGCCGAGGCCAAAAGCGCCCTCGACCTTTAAGGTGCCACCAACATCCCTCCATCTTACGACCGGATGTCTCTCATCTGGCGCGCAGCGTTGCGCACCTGCGCCATGAAGAGTGCTTTCTCAAAAAGACCTTCAGCGACCTTAAAAAACGCAACCGGTATGACCAAAGTTCGATATTCAAATCAAGACAACGAAGTATGGAGAGTACCGATGCCCTTTCACGGAATAGCCCCGAGAAGTCACTACAGCTTTACAACCCCTTATGCTTTCACCGGTGCCCGATACCGCGCTGACGAGCGGGATGACCGACTTAAGCGAGGAACCACAGTCGTCTCCTCGTACGAAGATTCGCCAACCATGCTTCTTCGGAACCCTGATTCCGAACGGGCCGGCATAAGCCTGCGGCCCGGTACAGCGATGAAGGTCATCGATTACCGTAGTGGATGGCATAAAGTTGAGACCTATGGCGACGAAAAGGTACGGGGCTGGGTCTCTATGGATGAAGGTCCGATACTTCGGCCCCAGTTAACCACACCTGGTATTGATAAGAAGTACTTGGAATACGACCGAGTCGAAGGGCGAGCCTTTACGGGTCCGGTAAAAATCGAAGACATTAGCCAAGGCTATCTTGGTGACTGCTATCTCGTGGCGGGTCTGGCCGCACTGGCGCATGCTGCACCAGGTGTGATCCGTGATGCAATTCGCAACGGTAAGCGCGACGGGACCTATGAAGTATCCATTGATAGAATCAGCGATAATGGGCGTAATTACGGTGAGCGACGTTTCATTTTGGATAATTGGTTTCCAACTAAAAATGACCACATGCTCTACGCGAACGGCGGCCGCAAAGAGGTTGCTCGCAATCATATCGATGAGTTTGAGGATTACGAACGCCCTTTATGGCCATCCATTCTTGAGAAGGCGTTTGCAACATTGGCCGGTGGCTATGCTGAACTCGATAAGGGCGGCTACCCGGACCATGTCTTTTATGCGCTTACTGGTAATAAACCCCTGAATTACGACCTGGGACGCATCAACTCTGAAGAAAGCAAGGAAGCGATCATAGCCCTGAAGCAAGGCCTAAGGAGAGGTGACCCCATTACGGTCGAGACCAAGGATCGAGAAAAGGTACCAGGGATCTATTCGAATCATACCTACGTTGCGGTTGGCTATACCAAGGACAAGGTTATTCTCCGAAACCCTCATGATACTCGGAAACCCTTAGCAGTAAGCTACGCAGATTTTCAGAAAGCGTTCGACAGCATCAGTATCGCGGTGGTCGATTAGAGCGTCTTGAGGTAGTGGATAAGTTGAGCCTTCTCATCCCTTGAAAGCTCTTCGCAACCATATTCATGCCCATGATTCGCGAGGGCAGGCGTGGTCACGGGTACCCTCGGGCCATTTACACAGAGGAGGTCCTCGAGACCGTGAACTGAACCATTGTGAAGAAGTGTATCTTTTGCCCAGACCCCGGTCAGCCTTGGAGCCTTTAACCCATGCCGCAGTGGCGAATCGGTATCATTGAGACCGCAGCATGCCTCACCCGTGAGGTTTGGGTCGCCCAAGTACATATAGGCATCATCGGTTCCGATTTCGTCGTAGGTGTAGATATCTCGGCTCTGCCCACGCGGCCCATTATGACACTCAAGGCAACCCGCACTCGCAAACAATGCTTTGCCGGCTTCGGTGTCCGGATGCCCAGCGTCATGCTCAAGATCCTTGGGTGCGCGAAGGCTAAGAAGATACTCGACCAGTGGATCGAAACGCTCCGCAGGCCATTCCTCAGTCGACGTTCCCGTAATTTGAACAAATACCTTCAAGAATGTGTGGAGGTCCGGTGCATCGCCATTCCAGCCAAGGAGAGGGGATTCCATGTCGAACGCCTCGACTTCGTCATGGCTGGGTATCGCCCATAGGTCCAGAATGCGAGCCGGAGCATGCACCTCGTCATCAACTGGGGCGGGCATCATGATCGCATCGAGAACGCCAGCCGGCCAGCTTTCAAACTGGGACTGCTGCTCTTTGGTCAGCTGTGGTGCATCACCCATCGCTCCAAGCAGAGGAAGCATGGATGTGCTGAGCTGCGTCCGCAACCAAAGGTCACCGTCGAGACGGTCCAGAAGAGGCCGAACCTTTTCGAGAGCGGCTGGCTCATAATCGTCTTCGTTGAACATAGGATTGGCTTTTTGCGCCGGAATAAAGAGGGCGAGGGCGTGTTGTCCATAATTGTACTGAAG
>JAYYQC010000260.1:0-6453 GCA_036128675.1 Myxococcota bacterium
GTTTCGGTTGCTCGATTGGGCGCTCGAGAAGGGGTACGGGTATTACCTGACGCTTACCTGTGATCTCTCTCGCAATCCTCTCTCGTCGAACCATCGAAGAATTTCGAACTCGAGCGCTTGAGTCTCGCAGAAATGTCTCAAATTGTGACAGAGGGCACACTTTCTGGATGTAGGAGTGACTGGCCTCACGGTTTTATTTAAAATATGCCAAATTCTGAAACATACGTTTCAAAATTAAATCACAAGTGAATCTCGATTTGATACCATGGTCCTGCGTCGCCGACACGCGGTGACACCCCAATGTTTTGTGTGCTTCGGATAAGAAGCCCAGGAAGGACCTGTCATGAAGAATGAATATTTAGAGCGGGTAAGAGTTGGAACAGAGGCGGTGGAGCGGGACTTACGTTCGGGGGGGATGGGAAGTGATTCACGTAAAGCGGAAGGTGGCTCGGTGGCAGCTACCCGCATTACAGGTGTGTGGCCATTTAAGACGGTGATTGTACCGCCCAATGCTTATGTGGTGCATACCCGTCGTGGTAAGGCGGAGCCACTGCATTGCGGTCTTGGAATTTCGTTTCGCTTTAATCCGTTTAAAGATGCCTTTTTTGTCGCACCAGCGGCGATTCAGACCATTATTGTAAATGCAAACTGCGTCTCGGCTGAGCGTCAAGGCGTGATGGTTCAAGCCTATGTACAGTGGATGATCGATGATTTCACCAAGGCCTACCAACGCTTAGACCTCTCTAATCAAAATGACCCAATGAAGGTCACCAACGTTCAGCTGAGTCAGCAAGCCGAGGCAACGCTGAAGGATACGGTTGCAACGATGAGCATCGACGCGATTCTCTCGGATAAGCAGCCCATCATCGAGGAATTGACCCGCCGATTGCGCGCGGTTGCGGAAGGTGAAGAAGGGCGCTCGGGGCTGGGTCTGAGAATTGTGACAGTCCAAATCAAAGAAGCGGTCGTGAGTTCGAGCAGTTTGTGGGAGACCCTTCAGCGCGGGTTTAGAGCCGAGCGGTCGAAAGAGGCGCGGCTGGCTGAGCTGCAAGCGCAGGCGGTGGTCAAAGAGCGCGAGGACGCTGAAAAGCTTAAGTCGCAGCAGGTCATCATCGAGCGGGATGAAACCATCCGAAAACTCAAGGGCGAAGCCGAGTCAAAAGCGTTTGACGATGAGCAAAACGAAAAGGCGCGCCGCGCCGCTCTGGAGGCTGAGCAAGCGGTCGAGCTGGCCGCGCACCAGCGTGAAGCGTTGGAGCAAGCGGAGGCATTTGAGCAGCTTAAGCAGCAATTGACCCTTCAGCGGCGTGCGGCTGATTTTGAGCGAGAGATGGAAGAATCCAATCAGCGCCTCGAGCTCCGGCGGACTGAAGAGGAGCTGCACAACATGCTCTCCGAGCCACGCTTGCGTGCCCAGCTAATCCAAGCGCTGCCAGAAGTTGCGCAGCAGCTGCCGAAACCTGAGAGCCTTCGTATTTACGGCGGTGAGGGAGGCGTGAACCAGCTCTCCCATCTGGTGGCGTCTATCGGTGAGGCCTTGGAGTCTCTCGGTGCGTCTCGAGCGACGCCGCCTGCCTCCGATGATACCTTGTTCGAGTGATGCCCCAAGTAAGGCGGGGTGGGGCGGTCCACCCTGCCTACGTGTCACTTATCTTGATGTTACCTCGTCAGGTTGAATAGACTTTACGGAGAACTGGTTTTTTTGATCCCCGTCGTACGTATCATCTGTGAGGTTGTCATTTGTATCGTCTGATACTCATGGGGCTATGCCTATTGCTGTCGAGCTGCGCTGCCGAGCCAAAGCGCGAGGCACCGGTTGCGGTCAATGGTGTGATCGACCTGAGCGATTGGGACTTTGAGCGAGATGGACCGGTTGAGCTCAAGGGCGAGTGGAGGTTCGCTTTTCAGCAGCTTGTTCAGCCATCTTCTTATCACGAAATTTTGCCAATGTTTTCTGAGAGGGTCGAAGTTCCTGGGATTTGGACTGAGTTTTATGAAGACGACGGCATTCAAAATGAGAGTAGTAACCAGCATGGGGTTGCCACGTATCTCCTTAAGGTGCTCGATTTAAGGCACGACTCTTTGGTTATAACTGGTGGCCGTGTGCAATCTGCCTCCAAGCTCTGGCTCTTGAGTGAAGACGGCAAGGTCTTATCATCGCCTATAAGGAATGGCGAAGTTGGTGATTCTGCTGAATCATCTCGGCCATGTCATTATAGCTTCGAACCCTTCGCTAACTTTGGCCTTCACCCGAAAGGTCACCATGTATTGGTTTATCAAATTTCAAATTATTCGCATTATAAAGGCGGAATTTGGGCCGCACCGAGTCTTGGTTTAGCGAAGGATATTCACGGGGAAACGAATCGAAACATTGTCATTTCAAGCGGGATGGTAGGAATCTTCCTCGTTCTTGCTCTATATCATTTGACCATTTTCTATACCCGCCGTTCGGACCGAGCCGCTCTGTGGTTCGCCTTGCTGCTTTTAACCGGTGCATTTCGCGAATTGATGACAAATGGAATAGTAGAAACACTTTTTTTGAATCCAAGTCGGGCCACTTCGGAGCTTTTATATCGATTTGAATATTTTTCGATGTCTTTGATTGTCGTTTATGGTCTCTTTTTGAATACCGTCGTTCATATCAAATGGGCTGAGCGAGCATACTACGTTCTGGTTTTACTTGGTATGCTTATTTCTCTGGCCCTATTTTCCGATATTGCGACTTTTACAAAGTCCCTCTATTTATGGCATGCCCTCATTGTGACAACGGTTGGGGTTTCTCTGGCGCATTTAGTCACTGGAGTTATTAGAGGTATCCAGTACTCCGCTGCATTATTGTCGGCTCTTTGCATTACAGCCTTCGGAGTAGCGCATGACATTCTCGGAGCAATTTATGGAGTCGAACTTTATCTAGTTCCCTATACATCAATAGCGACCATCCTGATTCAAGCTTTCATTATTTCTAAAAAATTCTCCAACGCGATGGATGAGCGTGACGCAAAAAGCCAAGAGCTTCTCTCGACGTACCAGCAGCTAGACGATGAGCTGCTCAGGCGCGAGACCTTGGAGGCCGCCAATCAACAGCTTGAGCGCGACAATGAGATAGCCGCGCAGCAGCTCATCCAGGCCGATAAGCTCGCGACCATGGGTACGATGGTTGCGGGGGTTGCCCACGATATCGCCAACCCAACCGGCCTAATCAAAGGAGCCCAAGTCCTGGCCGCGGAGAGTCGCGTGCGCTTAAAGGATACCGTCCTCGCGCTCTTCGAAGGAGATACCTCTGAAGAGGCGGAAAAGCTGAGAGCTGAGCTCACAACCCTTTTTGGCGAGCTGGAGAAGGGTGCCGAAGACACGATACTTGGGGCTGACCGGATCAACGCGATCAACAGTGCGATCCGTAACCAGGCCCGCAGCGAACAGATCCTCTCAAGCGTTCCAATACGGGAGCTTATCGACGAGTGCCTGACTGTGGTCGGTCATCGACTCAAGGGCATCTCGGTTGACGTTGTGTGTCCAGATGACCTCGTTGTTGACCTGATTCGACCCCAATTCGGCCAGGTCTTGATGAACCTTTTCTCCAACGCAGCCGATGCAATTCTAGAGCAAGATGGCGACTATGAGGGGCAGATTAAGGTCTCGGTCGAAGCTCTGGGGGATATGCACTGCGCGCTCAATATCGACGACAGTGGTCCAGGCGTTCCGCCCGAGCTGCGGGCAAAGATCTTGGAGCCCTTCTTCACGACCAAGGGCGTTGGCAAAGGCACGGGTCTGGGGATGCCGATTGTCCTGCGCATTTTAGAGGCCCATGAGATGAAGCTCGAGATTCAGGACGCGCCTGAGCTGGGCGGAGCTCGCTTTCGAATAGCGCCAGCCTCGAATGCATAAGTTTCAGTGATTGACCACTGCGCCTGAGCTACGGTAGGCAAGCAGCCTGAAGGAGGCTGCTCGATGGTCTTAGAGGCGATAAATCTCGTTAAACATTATGGTGATTTCGCAGCGTTGAAGGGGCTTGACCTCTCGATTGATGCGGGTGAGGTTTTCTGCTTGCTCGGTGCAAACGGCGCGGGCAAGACCACCACGATTCAGCTCTTTCTCGGCTTTATCGAGCCCACCTCTGGCAGCGCCAAGATCAAGGGGCTCGAGGTAAAGGACAATCCGCTCGAAACCAAGCGACATCTCGCCTATATCCCCGAGAATGTGATGCTCTACCCAAACCTCACGGGTATCGAGAATCTCTCGTATTTTTCGACGCTGGCTGGATGCGCATCGACCGACGAAGCAACATTGCGGGCAACGCTCTTGAGAGCCGGACTTCCGGAAGATGCAGTTGAGCGCCCGGTTGGCGACTATTCCAAAGGTATGCGTCAGAAGGTCGGCATCGCGATGGCCATTGCGCGCGATGCATCGCTGCTCCTGCTCGATGAGCCTACCTCAGGTTTGGACCCGAAGGCTTCCAACGAGTT
This sequence comes from Myxococcota bacterium, assembly GCA_036128675.1. Taxonomy (GTDB): domain Bacteria; phylum Myxococcota; class XYA12-FULL-58-9; order XYA12-FULL-58-9; family JABJBS01; genus JAYYQC01. The sequence goes on from JAYYQC010000260.1 coordinate 4,464, forward strand.
TTCCGAGCTCGTTGCGTCTCTGCGTGATGAGGGGGTCGCGGTGCTGATGGCGACCCACGACCTCTTCCGCTCTCGTGAGATTGCGAGTCGCATCGGTATCATGAAGCGGGGAGAGCTGGTTGACCAATTCAAGGCCAGCGACGTTTCTCATAATGACCTGGAGCGCATTTATCTCCAGCACATGCATGATTGAGGCAGCCCATGATTAAGACCGTATTCCTCAAAGAGGTCAGGGAAATTGTGCGGGATGGGCGTCTTCGCCTCCTCGGTGCTCTGGTCTTAATTCTGACCGTCGTTGCAATGCTTTTTGGTGCGCAGCAGACGCAGCGGGCTCAGGAAGCCCGGGAAAATGCCAGCGAGCGTGCAGCGAAGCAGTGGGTCTCACAGGGTGAGAAAAATCCGCATGTCGCAGGTCATTATGGAACACACGTTTTTGCGCCGACAAATGTCGCAACCGCGGTGGACCCAGGTGTTTCGCGGTATCTCGGTCGCTCGGTTAAGATGGAAGCTCACAAACGTAATCTTGCAGCCCATGCCGAGGCCGGAGATGGCGCTGGGCTTGAGCTCTTGGGCGCATTCTCGGTTGCAAGTATCTTGCTCGAGTTGGTGCCGCTGCTCATCATTGCACTCGGACACGGTTTATGGAGCCGAGAGCGTGAAAGGGGTACCCTGCGCCAGGTAATGAGCTTGGGTGTCGAGCGCTCGGTTCTCTTCTGGGGGAAATCGTTGGCGCTTGGAGCCATGATTGTTGCGCTTCTTGCGCCGGCCGCGCTCTTGGTCATTGGCGTTCTCTGGAACATGGGCGGTGGAGATAGCCATACACTTCTTCGGCTGGCTCTGATGGGGCTTTCGTATCTCGCTTATTTCATGACCTTTGGCGCGTTGACGCTCTTTGCTTCGGCAAAGCTTTCCTCGTCACGGGGGGCTTTGGTGGCGTTGGTTGGTCTATGGGGACTCTTCACGCTTGTTATCCCGCGGGTTGCAACCGAGGTGAGTATTGGGGTTCAGCCATTGCCGAGTCGAGCTGAGCTCGCTCGGGAGATCGGTGCCGCACTCGAGGACGGCATTGACGGCAAAATGAACCGAGACACCGCGGTAGAAGCCATCATCGGCGACCTGATGGCCGAACAAGACCTCGCCAATACTGGGATGCTTGTCATGGGCTCGGATGTTCAAGGCATCGAGTTGCGAGCAGAGGCAAAGTGGGAAGACATGATCTACGACCACTTCGTGATCGAGCTTGAAGACCAAATCGCAACGCAGGAACGCCTGGTCACATATGCAGGCGTACTCTCGCCACTGATCGCGATGCGCTCATTATCCGCGTCGCTGGCTGGTACCGATTACGCGCACCACCGACACTTCACCGACCGAGCTGAGGCGTGGCGGAAAGTGTTGATTGGGCATCTCAATAAAGAGTTTGCCGATAATGCCGGTGATGATTCGTGGGAGTACAAGGTGGGTGCCGACTTTTGGAAGACCATTCCTCCTTTTGAGTATGACTCCCCAAGTCCCGGTTTCGCCCTTCAGAGTCAGTGGTTGAGTCTCTGTATTCTTGCTTTATGGCTGGTGGGGTCTTTTGGTCTCGCCCTCAGTGCCGCTGGGAAAGTGAGGGTGGTTCAATGACCTGGTGGACAGTTTTCAAGCTGGAGAGTCGTATCCTCCGTCGCGACCGGTCGGTGCATCTTGTGCTAGGCCTCTTTGCGCTTTTCTCGCTCTTTGCTTCGGCGTCTGGTGGACGTTTAGCTGGCGAGTTAGCATCGGCGCTTGAGCGTTCCGAGGATGACGTCGCAGAGCGCTACGATGAACATGAAGCCGAGCTTAAAAAGCTGGATGGAAGCCAGCAGCCACTGCGCTCGATTGACCCACGCAATACAGTCTGGATGGGGCAAGAGGGTGCTGCGAGGGTTGCGGTTCTGCCGCCTGCACCCTTGGCACCTATCGCAGCTGGGCAGAGAGATATTCGCCCTCAGGCGGTACGTGTTACCAG
>JAYYQC010000261.1:0-10000 GCA_036128675.1 Myxococcota bacterium
ATTCCCCTCAACGCGCCCCAATGTGGAAAGTGTCAAGTCGTTCACCGTATAACTGGTCATCGAACCACCAAAGCCAATCGAGCATTGGTACTCTTTTAATTGGAACTGAACATCGCCTTGAACCACCCAGCAGTCGTCTAAGACATCGGGATCGTTGACTTGATAGTTCGCGACACAGACCTTTTGCTCGCAGCTATTGGTACAGCCCGAAGAATAGACACCGTTCTTTGTACCCGCGTCGCACTCCTCGACATCCGCTTGGGTAAAACCGTCACCACATGTCGCAGGCTGACAGCGGGTCGCGGCTTGGTCACGCCAGGGCTCGCTCGCAGGAACCGTACCGGTTCCGTCTGGACAAGCGTCGGTATCGATACCGTTGCCATCATCGCAGCCCTCACCGGCGCTGACGTTGATTTTACCATCGCCGCAGGACGCCGCGGTACAATCGTCGTCGCACGTCGCACTCTCGCCTTCGTCGTCGCAAGTCTCTGAACCGCCGCTGGTATTCCACACAAACCCATCCCCGCACGTCGCAACTAAACACGACCCGCCTGAGCCGTCAGGGCAAGCATCGTTGTTGTTGCCGTTGCCGTCATCGCAGGTCTCTCCTGCCGCAGCGTTGACAGTGTTATCGCCGCAGACGACATCGGTGCAGTCGGCGTCACAGGATGCACTCTCGCCTTCATCGTCACAGAGCTCGCCAGCAACTGGATTGGTGTAACCATCGCCGCAGACGGCATTGGTACAATCGCTGTCGCAGGTTTCGCTTTGGCCGCTGGCATCGCATTGCTCGATTCCGCCATCGGTATTCCAGGTATAACCATCACCGCAGCTTGCACTCTCACACGAGTTTAAGCAGCTATCGTTGTTGCTATCGTTTGCATCGTCGCACTCCTCAGTACCACCGGGGACCACATTCGATTCAGAGTGACGAAAACCATCACCGCAGCTGTATTTTTGGCACGTGTTGATGCAGTCATCGTTGTTGCTCGTATTACCGTCATCACAAAACTCGCTGCCACCGTCGGTATTCCACTTATAGCCATCACCGCACTCGGCATTCTGACACTGAGCGACGCAGCTGTCGTTGTTGTTGCTGTTGCCGTCGTCGCATTCTTCGCTACCGCCGTCGGTGTTCCAGACGTATTGATCACCACAGATCGCAGATTGACACTCAGCCACACAGCTGTCGTTGTTGCTATCGTTTGCATCATCGCACTGCTCGCTACCACCGTCGGTACTCCAGGTATGACCATCGCCACAGGTGGCAATGAAACAGGTTCCTCCGACCCCATCTGGGCAGCTATCAGCGTTATCGCCATCCCCATCGTCGCACGTCTCGCTGCCACCGTCGGTATTCCAGAGATAGCCATCGCCGCAGGCTGCACTCTGACAACCCTGAACACAGCTATCACTGTTCGAGCTATTGCCGTCATCGCACTGCTCGCTGCCTCCATCGGTATTCCAAAGATAGGTGTCACCGCAGGTGGCGGACTTGCACTGCGCGACGCAGCTATCGTTGTTCGAGCTGTTGCCGTCATCGCATTCTTCGTAGTCGTCGTTATTTACCGGGAGGTCATTTCGAAGCACGCCGTCCCCGCAGCTGGCGATGATACATGCGTTGAGGCAGGCGTCGCGGTTGTTGTCATTGCCGTCGTCGCATTCTTCAACATTGGCCCACTCAAACCCATCGCCGCAATCCGCGTCCACACAGCTGTTGAGGCAAGCATCGGTATTGCTAAAGTTGCCATCATCACAGGCCTCGTAATCAGCATCGTTGGGATCGGTAATATCGGTCCGCACAACACCGTCACCACACGATGCGACCTCGCATGTGTTGCGACAGGCGTCGGTATCGACACCGTTGCCGTCATCGCAGGCCTCATAGCCTGCTTGTCCCTGTGGAAGATCGGTGCGCCTGACACCATCGCCGCAGCGTGCAATGACACAGCTGTTTAGACAGTCATCTTGATTGTTATCATTCGCGTCATCGCACGCCTCGTAAGCAGGGTTGGTTGGATCGGTGATATCGGTCCGCACGAAGCCATCGCTGCATGTCGCGACCTTGCACGAATTTAGGCAACCATCCTGGTTGCTATCATTGCCGTCGTCGCATTCTTCACCGAACTCGGCTTGCGTGATCCCATCCCCACAAAAGATGGGGTTACCTGGGCCATTTTGACACACGTCGTTGCACACCGTGCATGACTGTTCGCCATACGCACAGTTGTCCGTAATATTATTAGAATCATCGCAGGCCTCAAAAGGCGCATCGATATCCCCATCCCCACAAAAGCGGGTCTCGCCTGCGGTGCTAAGACAGGTATCATTGCACACAGTGCATTCCTCAAGGCCATACGTGCAGAGCTCGGTGATTGTATTGCCGTCGTCACAGGTCTCATTGTTGGTAGCATCGGTAATCTCGTCACCACAGAATGACGTCGCACCCGCTTCGAAGTCGCAGTCTGAGTTACACACCGTGCACGACGCTTCGCCGTAATCGCAGGCTTCAGTCGTCACGTTCCCATCATCGCAGCCTTCAACGCCATCGTATTGAAAACCATCGCCACAGACATTGAGGTCACAGTTATCCAAGCAGCCATCGTTGTTGAGTGCATTGCCGTCATCACAGAGCTCGCCCGATGTCAGGTTGGTGGTTGAGTCGCCGCAGACGCGAAACGTGCAGTTCAAGTCGCAGTTCGCGGTCTCGATGCCGCCTTCGTCACAGTCTTCGCCTTCATCGAGGGCTCCATTGCCGCATAGAATCGGGTTGCACGCATCGTCGCAGCCAATGGTGTTGTCGGGGTCTGAGCTATCACAAGGTTCGTTGTTGTTGATGGCCCCATCGCCGCAATACGCACTCAGGCAGGCATTGGTGCAGGAGTCATCGTCGATATCGTTGAAGTCGTCGCACTCTTCGGCCCCACCGTTGGACCAGGTATAACCATCGCCACATTCCGCGAGCTGACATCCTTCCACACAGCCATCGGTGTTGTCCGTATTCTTGTCATCACAGGCTTCAAAGCCCTCTTGTCCTTCAGCGAGGTCGGTCCTTGTTACCCCATCGCCGCAGGTCGCGACGTCGCAGGTATTTAGGCAGCCATCGGTGTTGTCGGTATTTTCGTCATCACAGGATTCACCATTGTCTTCATCGATTGCACCGTCGCCACAAAAGCTCGTCGCACCATCGACCCGCGTGCATTGCTCCGAGCAGACCTCGCAGCTTTCTTGGCCGTAGGCACAGGCTTCGGTGATGGTATTGCCGTCGTCGCAGCCTTCACCGGTCTCTTGGATACCATTGCCGCAGACTGGGTCGGGCGTACTTGGCTCGCTCGCATCGGTAGCATCCGTCGGATCGGTCTCATCGGTTGGGTCGGACACATCGCTGGTCTCGGATGGGTCGGTAGGATCGGTGGTGTCCGTCCCGTCACTCACATCGGTCGTATCCGTTGCATCGGTAGCATCGGTTGCATCGGTCGCGTCCGTTGCATCGGTCACATCCGTTGCATCGGTAGCATCAGAGAGATCACCATTGGGCGCGACCTCGCCGGTAGCGAAACACGCGTTCAAACCAAAGAGAAGCGTGCCCATCCAGAGCAGTCGGCTTATCGAACTAAGAGACACCATCTTCGACCTCACGAAATCCAAGCAGTTCAGCTTATTCGGGATCGGGCCTCTAACAAATGTAGGGAAGTCGTCGAGGGTTCTAGGGAAATCTGCCGAAGATAGCGGCTATGTCGTGATTTAGATCACACGCGAAGGCGCGGGTTCAGGCTTGGTAAGCCTCGACGACCTCTTTGGCCACCTTCATCGCGGCCAGAGCGGCCGGGTAGCCACAGTAGACCGCCGCATGCATGATAATCTCTCGAATCTCGTCCGGGCTGACGCCGTTGTTGAGCGCCCCGCGCACGTGGCCCTTCAAAGCGCCGTGGGCATTGAGCGCAATCAGCATCGAGACGGTGATGATACTTCGCGTCTTTCGGTCGAGTCCGCCGCGGGTCCAAGCCGAGCCCCAGCCGTGCTCCATCGTCATCTCTTGAAGCGGTAGATCAAACTCAGTGGCTTGGCCAAGCGATCGATCGACATGCTCGGTGCCCATCACTTCGCGTCGGATTGTTTCTCCAGCACTCGGCTCTTGTGAACTCATTGTCTTAACCTCTCGTCGCCCCGTGCTCTTAAAGCCAAAGGGGGTTTGCTAGGGCGTTGTCGCGCTCTGGGACAACGCAATTTTCGAGGCGCGTAACCCAACTCATAGGCAGGTCAGCGTGCGGAGGTCCAGTAAAGAATGGGTCTAAATCGAGAGATACGCGACTTAACGGACCCGCATCGTCCACACGTCGCGGTGGCGGTTACTCTCGACGCGGCCCTGAGGCTTGAGCATCCTAACGATGACCTTTTCAGCCACCTTCCCCACATCACCCTGAAGTGGGCTCGCTTCGAGTAATAAGCGCCGATGGGCGCGATCCATACTTAGCCTGATCCATCCATTTCGGGTCAGCGCACTGAGGCTAGAAACCTCGTCTTTGGCATCTTCGATGTAGCCAATGACCTGGACCCTGGCCGCATCTATCAAGACCGACATCCACTCTCTTAAGTGCAGCGGTAAGATTTCAGCTGCGGTATCGATGTCTTCAATCTTAAGGAGCCAGGCCAGCTTTCGGTGCAAAAATTCCTCTTCATAGAGCCCAAGGGCCGAGCCATCGGCATCGGGACTCAGCGTTGGCTTGGTCGCGGCATCGCAGCGCAGCACTACCCAGTCGGATTGGTACGTATGCATCCGCATGAACTGCGAATAGTACACATTATGACGCTCAAAGCGGGCCCAGTCCTCGACGCCCATCGCAGCCAAGACCTTACGCAGTACCGGAAATGCCTGTGCATTGATCGCAGTTGCGCCCAGTGCGTCTGGCTTACACATCGCGCGCCCACGCGAAATAAAGAGGCCGAGACACGCTTCGTTGGACATAGGGTCGGTCACAAACGCATCGAATCGCCCCCGCCAAGCTTCATCGAGAGGCTCGCAGAGATCGAAGCACTCTACGGTAACTGAGAGTCCTTCCTCTTTTGCAACATGCTCGATGAGACCCACCAAATAGTCATCGAGCTCTAAGACCGTCACCTCAAAACCAAGCCGTGCGAGGGTGAGGCCAACCAAGTCATCGTCACCAATACACACAACTTTTCCGTCACGCTTGCCTAGACCCTCTGCAACCGAGAGCGCCCGCCGCAGCGTGGTCTCCGGCAAGGTGGGACATTGGCCGAGATGCGAGAGAAACCGGCGACGCCGTGCATGGTCGCGTCTCGAAGCACTCAGCAGGGCCTGTGCATCGGTGGGCACGCGGTAAGCAAAGCCACTCTCAAGCAGAGAGAGCTGCCCTTCGACAAAAGCATCCGGTTGATGAGGCGCATTGAAGGGAACAAGCCACTGATCCGCGTCATCCTTGAAGAGTGCCGCACGCGCATCCTCGTCAATGCCGTCTTCGAGCCAACGGTCAATTGTCTCTAGCGCCGAAGCCGGCAACCATTTGCGAGCCTCAGAGGCAATATCGATAAGCGCGATATTCTCTAAGCCAACGCCAATGATCACACCTTCACGAAGGGTCCAAGCATTCATGATGCATAGACCTCGTCGAGTCCGACATGAAAGGCCGGGCGTGGCTCAAGACGGGTATCGACCCCACCGACCATCTCAAAAAGGGAATGGAGAATTTTTGAGGCGCGCTCTAGATCAACCGAAGCATAGGTCAGTGTGCCGTGTGCATCCGCTGCGCGTAGCTCAAGTGTCAGAGCCTCACCGTCGTCATAGCTCCATTGAATAAAGGCCCGCTCAGGCCAACCCATAAGCTTTCCACCGGGATAAACCTCTAGGAGGCTCGTTGCAGTGGCATGCGCATCGGTGAGCCGTTCAAGGAGGCCGAGTGCGACGACGCCGTGATGTAGATTTGCAGATGGCTCAAATCGGCAAGGTGCCTGAACCTCAAGCCACCACAGATCCGCGCAAAAGCCAGACGGCTGGGTTGGAACAAAGCCAAGCTCTAAAGCTTCGCGACAGACCGACTGGACCATCACGTCATCGTCTCTTCGAATCCAGTCGGCAAAGAGCCCATCCCAGGGCGCTGAAACCATCACCGGGTAGAGGCCTGGATCTTCAAAGGCCAGCGCTTGTCCTTCAAACCGAACCGGTGCGTGATGCGCGGACCGATCAGCTGAGGATGCTCCTAGGAGCTGCGTGAGCAACGAAGAAGCTGACGTTGTCAGCTCTGGCACCAGCCACACGGGTTATTGCCCCATTGCCTCAAGGGTCTCTCGACGAAGCTTGAATGACTGGGTTCCCTCCGGCCAGCCAGGCAGGGCGTCTGGCAGAGGATCAAACCCTGAGCTGATCAGAGCGTCAAAGACCTCGGTGGGCAGTTCATCCTCGATGTGGAGGTAAAGAGCATCGAGTGTGCTGAATGCGAAAAATGCCGGAATGAGGGTAAGCATCACGGCCCGTTGAAACTCAAATTCATGGTCGATGAGTCCGGGTTGCAATCCTTCGAGCATGAAATGGGCTGGTCCAGAATGACCTACAATGGCCGCAAGCCCGACCGCGGTTTCCGCGCCCTCTGGAACAATCACGTAGACCAATAGCATCTGACGGTCGAAGAGAAGGTCGCGAACCTTCGCTTCATCGACGCCTTCCGGTAGGGAAAGCATCTCCTGAAACCGAGCGTCCTGAAGAAGCTCCATCAACGCAGGTACGTCGTCTTCCAAGATCCGGGTCAACTGAAGCCCAGGACCCTCAAGTGCCGAGAGTGCCTCGACGTTGGCATCAAAACTGACCGATTCGCGCCAGGTTGGCATAGCTCACTCCTCCGTGGCCGCTAGGCTACCACGTTTTCCGGGGGCCGAGCCAACGGGATAGAGGAACTGGACTGGGTTCGAGAGGGTATCGCGCAATACCGAGGAGGCTGGGCGGGTAAAGACCCGGTGGCGCCGACTATGTGCGCCTCACGTTGAAGACGCCACCGGGTTCGCCCAGGGGATGAGCTAACTAAAACAGTCGCAACTTAGAACTGAGCTGCTTCTGTCGAGTCTTCGAGTGCCAATGTAGATGACTGGCCTGCAGAGATGATGGTTGAAACGGTGTCGAAGTAACCGGTACCAACTTCACGCTGGTGACGGGTTGCTGTGTAGCCGTCCTTCTCTGATGCGAATTCCTTCTCTTGGAGTGCTGAGTACGCAGCCATGCCGCTCTCTTTGTATCCACCTGCAAGCTCGAACATTCCCATGTTGAGTGAGTGGAAGCCTGCCAAGGTAACGAACTGGAACTTGTAGCCCATTGCACCGAGCTCACGCTGGAACTTCGCGATGGTTGCATCGTCGAGGTTCTTCTTCCAGTTAAACGAAGGTGAGCAGTTGTAGCTAAGCATCTTGTTCGGGTACTTCGCCTTGATCGCTTCAGCGAACTTCTTCGCTTCGTCGAGGCAAGGTGTTGAAGTCTCACACCAGATAAGGTCGCAGTATGGTGCGTAAGCAAGGCCACGTGCGATAGCTTGGTCGATGCCACCTGTGATGCGGTAGAAACCTTCAGCGGTGCGCTCACCGGTGCAGAATTCCTTGTCACGGTCATCGATGTCAGAAGTAAGGAGACGTGCACTGTCCGCATCGGTACGCGCGATGAGAACGGTTGGTACGTCACAGACGTCTGCAGCAAGACGTGCAGCGGTCAAGGTACGGATGAACTGCTGGGTTGGAACGAGAACCTTGCCACCGAGGTGACCACACTTCTTCTCACTTGAGAGTTGATCTTCAAAGTGAACGCCCGCAGCACCCGCTTCGATCATGCCCTTCATAAGCTCGAACGCGTTGAGAGGACCACCGAAGCCTGCTTCAGCGTCAGCAACGATTGGTGCGAACCACTGACGCTTCGCGCCACCTTCAGCGTGCTCAACTTGGTCAGCACGGCTGAGAGAAGCGTTGATACGCTTAACAAGCTGAGGCACTGAGTTTGCTGGGTAAAGGCTTTGGTCTGGGTAGGTATTTCCAGAGATGTTTGCGTCTGCAGCAACCTGCCATCCTGAGCAGTAAATCGCCTTAAGACCAGCGCGAACCATCTGCATCGCCTGACCACCGGTAAGCGCGCCGAGTGCGTTTACGTAATCTTCAGTCGTGATGAGGTCCCAAAGACGACGCGCGCCAAGGTTTGCGAGCGTGTAGTCAATCTTGATGCTACCGCGAGCGCGATCAACGTCTTCTGCGGTGTAAGGGCGGTGAACGCCTTCCCAACGCTTAGCTTGGAAATCTTTTTCTTCTTGTGAAATCAATGGGGTTACAGATGCCATAATAGTAGTTCTCCTCTCATCACCCTGGATGAATTGAACAAGGGATTATCCTCGTGTGGTTAAAAGCTGCTCGTACGCTGGCAGCGTCAAAAACTCTTCGAAGTTGTTGGATACGGTCAGGACCTCAAAGAGGGTCTTCGCTTCTGCGAATTTGCCCTTCTTGTAGGCTTCAATGCCGACGGACTTTTGGATCTCTAGAAGCTCTTCTTCCATGGTCTCACGGAAGAGTGTTGGAGTGACGACACGGCCATCTTCCAACGTTGCCTTGTGACGAATCCATTGCCAGAGCTGAGCCCGAGAAATCTCAGCCGTCGCTGCATCCTCCATCAAGTTGTGAAGTGGCACACAGCCAACACCACGCAGCCACGCTTCAATGTACTGAATACCGATGGAGATGTTCTGACGAAGGCCAGCGTCGGTGCGGTTGCCTTCTGGTACGCGAAGCAGATCATCCTGATTCACGTCAACGTCTTCGCGCTTCTTCTCAATTTGGTTTGCATTCGGCATGTGCGCGTCGAAGATATCCTTCGCAAGCGGTACGAGTGCTGGGTGTGCAACCCAGGTGCCGTCGTGACCGTCGGTCACTTCACGCTCTTTATCAGCCTTCACCTTGTTCATCGCGGCGTCGTTGGCTTCCGCGTCATTCTTGATTGGAATCTGAGCAGCCATGCCGCCCATCGCATGCACACCGCGTCGGTGGCAGGTCTTAATCGCAAGCTGCGAATACGAGCGCATGAAGTGCTGAGTCATACCGACCTGAGAACGGTCTGGAAGGACGTGCGCTTCGTCGTTTCGAACAACCTTGATGCAGCTGAAGATATAATCCCAGCGGCCGCAGTTGAGGCCGGCAGAGTGGTCGCGAAGCTCATAGAGAATCTCGTCCATCTCGAATGCCGCCGGAAGGGTCTCAATCAGGCAGGTTGCCTTGATGGTCCCCTTCTCAACGCCGAGAAGCTTCTGGCTGTAGAGGAAGATATCGTTCCAGAGACGTGCTTCTTTGTGGCTCTCCATCTTTGGAAGATAGAAATAAGGACCACTGTCGCGAGCGAGAAGCTCTTTGACGTTGTGGAAGAAGTAGAGACCAAAGTCGAAGATGCCGGCTGGGACTGGGTGTCCATCAACCCGAACATGCTTCTCCCAGAGGTGCCAGCCACGTGGGCGCACGAGCAAGGTCGCGATCTCATCGTTGAGCTTGTAGTTCTTATTACGCTTGGCATCGACGAAGGTGATGTCGCGGCGAACTGCGTCGCGCAGGTTTATCTGGCCTTCGAGCATGTTTGCCCATGCCGGGGCCGAAGAATCTTCGAAGTCCGCCATAAAGCATTTCGCACCTGAGTTGAGCGCGTTGATGACCATCTTTCGGTCAACTGGCCCGGTGATCTCGACGCGGCGATCAAGGAGGTCTTTCGGCAGAGGCGCGACCGTCCAGTCACGCTCTCGGACCGACTTGGTCGACTCGAGAAAGTTGGGTCGCTCGCCCGCATCGAAGAGTGCTTGGCGCTGGCGTCGTGCGTCGAGAAGCTCGGAGACGCGACGGGTATAGGTCCGTGCTAAACCGGCTACAAAGTTAAGTGCTTCAGGTGTGAGGATCTCTTCGAATCCAGGCTGAACTGGACCAAGGATATCTACACCGTTTGGAAGGTCAGAGATGGCTGCTGTATTCCCCATGCTATTAC
>JAYYQC010000262.1:0-12501 GCA_036128675.1 Myxococcota bacterium
TGGCTCCTTAGTAATGACACAATGCGACTTAACAATACTTTTACGCCGGGGTGCGTCAACAATTATCGTAAATTCAGACAGTTACAGAGGTTGCCTAATGTAAATGTAATATTGTAAACTTGTAAAAATTTTACAAAGACACAAAGGTGACACCTAAATGAGCGAAAACCGACTCGGGGGTAAAGTCCGAAACCTGCGCCGAAAGCGGGGTCTCACCCAGGCAAAATTGGCCGAACAATTGGGCATTTCCACCAGCTACCTGAACCTGATTGAGAACAACCGTCGACCGCTGAGTGCGCCTCTTTTGATCAAGTTGGCCCAGGAATTTCAGATCGATCTGCAGAGTTTTGCCAGTGATGCGGCCGATGGTGTGCACTCTCATTTGATGGAAGTTTTCAGTGATCCGATGTTCGACAGCTTCGAATTGGCGGGTTCAGACGTACGTGAGCTCAGTGCACACCACCCTGCGATCGCTAAAGCCGTACTTTCTCTCTACGATCGTTACAAAGAGACCCACGACAGTTTCTACAGCCTCGCGGGTCATTTCGAAGGCATGCCGCGCAACACGCTCGGTGAAAACCGACTTCCAACCGAGGAAGTCAACGATCTGATGCAGCGATGCAGCAACCATTTTCCCGATCTTGAGTACGCTGCCGAGGAACTTCGAAAGGACGCAGGGCTAAAAGGCGAAGACATCTTTCCCGGCCTCGCCGCTTACCTCAACAAGCGCTTTGGTATCGAAGTTCGCATCCTTCGCCACAGCGTGATGGATGGCGTCCTCAGACGCTTTGACCGAGAAAACAGTGTTCTCTATCTCTCTGAGGTCCTGCGCCGAGGGAGTCGAAACTTTCAGATCGCCCACCAAGTGGGTCTGGCAACCCAAGAAGCGGTCTTTGAGAAGATCACCCGCGATGAGACATTGACCTGCGATGAGTCCCGCTCGCTCGCGCGGGTTGCACTGGCCAACTATTTCGCTGGCGCGGTTCTGATGCCGTATGAACCCTTTCTCGATGCCGCCCGAACCGAGCGCTATGACCTCGAGCTCTTAGGCCACCGCTTTCGAACGAGCTTCGAGCAGGTCTGTCATCGGCTGACAACGATGCGTCGCCCCGGAAACGAGGGTATCCCGCTTCACCTCATTCGAATTGATGTCGCCGGCAATATATCGAAGCGCCACAGCGCCTCGGGTCTTCGCTTTGCGCGGTTCTCGGCGTCCTGCCCGCGCTGGAATGTACACAAAGCCTTCCTTACACCAGGCGTAATTCGAACCCAGGTATCTGAGATGCCGGATGGGCAGGTCTTCTTTTGCTGGGCGCGGACGCTTTACAAAGAGAGCGGCGGCTATAAGTCCCAGCATCACTTCCAAGCCATCGGCATGGGCTGCGATGTGCGCTATGCAAAAGACGTGATTTATTCAGATGGCGTCAATCTCGAGGACCACGAAGCGAGAGTTCGCTCCGGGGTGACCTGCCGGGTCTGCGAGCGTACCGACTGTGAGCAGCGCGCCTTTCCGGCACTTCAGTTCCCTCTCAAGATCAACGAGAACGTTAAAGGCTCGTCATTCTTTTCCCCGAGTACGCCGACCGACTAAATCAATCGGCACTCATCACGGTATAGGTCGCCATATTGAAGACCGCTTCGGCCGACGCGCCGCGAGGGCAGACAGTAATCGGGCGATCCATCCCTAGGAGGATCGGCCCAACCGCTTCGGCTCCGCCCGCATGCATCATCAGCTTATATGCCATGTTTGCCGACGAAAGCTCCGGAAATACCAGAACATTGGCGTCACCCTGAATCGCGGAGAAAGGGAATTCCTCTTGAGCCAAGCTGCTATCGAGGGCTGGGTCGACCTGCATTTCGCCTTCAACCACCAGGTTTGGGGCTCGCTCGCGGATAATCTTCAGCGCCTTACGGACCTTCGAGGCCTGCGGATGTTCGTTGGAGCCGAAGTTGGAAAACGAGAGCATCGCAATGCGTGGCTCGACATCAAAGCGACGCACCTCCTCGGCTGTCATCAACGCGATTTCAGCCAAGGTCTCTGGATCTGGATCGATGTTGACCGTGGTGTCCGCGAAGAAGAGTGTCCGTTCCTTTTGAAGAATCATGTACATGCCCGCAGTCACTCTTCGGCCAGGCTTTAATCCAATGATCTGAAGCGCTGGTCTAATTGTATCCGGGTAGTTCATCGACACGCCCGCAACCAGCCCATCGGCATCGCCGGTGCGCACCATCATCATTCCGTAAAGAATCGGATCCTGCATGGCCATCGCCGAAGAGCGTGGGGTCACCCCCCGGCGGTGTCGGAGGCCGTAGTAGGCAGCTGCATAGCCACCTGCTTGGTCGCTCTTCTTTGGGTCAACGACATCGATACCATCGAGAGGGATCTGGAGCTCTCGTGCGTGCGCTTCGATAATATCTGTCTCGCCCAAGAGAACCGGGTGACAGATCCCATGCTGCACAAGCTCATGGGCAGCCCGCAGAATTCGCCGGCGTTCCCCTTCCGGAAAAACCAGCTTCTTCGGATTTTGGCGCGCCTTGTTTTCGATCTGTGCCATGACCTGCTTGGTCCGACCCAAAAATGCCGCAAGACGGTCGCGGTAGGCCTGCATATCTTCGATCGGCCTTGCCGCGACGCCTGACTCAGCTGCAGCCGCAGCGACTGCCGGCGCGACATAAAGCAAGACCCGCTGATCAACCGGCTTGGGTATGAGGTACTCTGGACCAAACTGAATGGTCTCTCCGCCATAGGCATCTCTTACCGAGTCAGGCACAACCTCACGGGCCAATTCAGCAATCGCACGTGATGCCGCAAGCTCCATCTCGATGGTCACTGTTGTCGCGCCACAGTCCAAAGCTCCCCGGAATATATAGGGAAACCCCAGTACGTTGTTCACCTGATTCGGATAGTCACTCCGACCCGTGGCCACAATAACATCGGGTCGGCTCTCTTTTGCTTCCGCGTAATGGATCTCGGGAGTTGGGTTCGCGAGTGCAAAGACAATCGGCTTGTCGGCCATCGAGCGGATCATCTCAGGCTTCAAGATGCCCCCCACCGAGAGTCCGATAAACACATCGGCTTGTGGCAAAACATCTGAGAGAGTTCGGGCCTCTGTCTCTTGAGCAATCGAGTCGTAGATGGGATCGAGCTCAGGCCGGCCAACATAGATGACTCCATCCTTATCCGTAAAAGTGATATTCGATTGTGTAGCACCCAGCTTAACGAGGTGTCCTCCTACAGCCATGGCTGCCGCGCCAGCCCCTGAAAAAACAATTCTAGCCTCTTCGATTGTCTTGCCTTGGAGCTCGAGTGCGTTGAGTAGTGCCGCGCCCGCAATGATGGCAGTCCCATGCTGATCATCGTGAAAGACCGGAATATTCATACGCTTTCTAAGTTCACGCTCGATGTAAAAACACTCTGGGGCCTTGATGTCCTCGAGGTTGATTCCCCCGAAGGTCGGACCGAGTGACTCCACAATCTCGATAAATTTGTCAGGGTCCGAACAGTCGACCTCGATATCGAAGACATCGATCCCCGCGAAGCGCTTAAAAAGAACCGCCTTGCCCTCCATCACCGGCTTCGACGCCAACGCACCGATATTGCCAAGCCCCAGCACCGCTGACCCGTTGGTAACAACCCCCACCAAATTGGCCCGTCCGGTGAACTCCGCCGCGAGGCTTGGGTCGCGCGCAATCTCCAAACATGGGGCCGCAACGCCCGGTGTATAAGCGAGGGAAAGGTCACGTTGGGTGACGCACGGTTTACTCGGAATGACCTCAATTTTCCCCGACGGAGAACGGCGATGGTACTCAAGGGCGAGACGGTCATGTTGTTCTTTAGACTCAGACATTTTGAACCTTTCAGAGCTCTCGGACGACAGGTCCGGTTCACGGGAAAGATCTTACATCTTTTTTAAGTCTTTCTGTACTTTACGGCGGACGCGGCTTCCTTGACTCTTGCTCAATCATCCCATAGAGCCGCCCTCGGTACGCAGTCTCCACCTCGCCGGGGACCTGCGCGAAACGAAAGCATTTCGGTGCTTCCTACAACAGGAGTTAAACATGGCGTTGGCAACACAAGAAAAGTCGGACATCGTAGGCAAGTTTGCACGCGGTGAGAACGACACCGGATCCCCTGAAGTTCAGGTTGCGCTTCTTACTGAGCGCATCAACCGTCTTACCGGCCATATGAAGGTAAACCACAAAGACCATCACAGTCAGCGTGGCCTTTTGATCATGGTCAGCAAGCGAAAGGCGCTCTTGAGCTACCTCAAGAAGAAAGACGTCAATCGCTACAAGGCGCTGATTAAAGCACTCGGGCTCCGAAAGTAAGGCCAGGTGCCTTCGATGGGAAACGCAGCCGGCTCGCGCTCAAGCATTGCTTGAGCCGGGTCGGCTTTTCTCATTTTGGAAGGACACCTCTTGTCTCATTCTTGAGAATACCCTCAAGGAG
The DNA here is from genome assembly GCA_036128675.1 of Myxococcota bacterium. Lineage (GTDB taxonomy): Bacteria > Myxococcota > XYA12-FULL-58-9 > XYA12-FULL-58-9 > JABJBS01 > JAYYQC01. Next base: position 4,451 of record JAYYQC010000262.1, read on the forward strand.
ACTCACCCCAATGACGGGGTAGCGGTTGCATGAGCTATCTTGGCCAGACGGTGCTCATGCGAAGGTTAAGGAAAAGAAAAAAAAATGGCATTCATGGAAAAAACAGTTCAGGTCGGTGAGCAAAGCATCACCATCCAAACCGGCAAAATCGCCAAGCAAGCATCAGGCTCAGTATGGGTTACCGCGGGGGGAACCTCAGTTCTGATCACAGCGACCGCCTCTAAGAGCCCACGGGAAGGCATCGACTTTCTTCCCCTCACCGTGGACTACCAGGAAAAAGCAGCTTCAGCTGGTAAGATCCCAGGTGGCTTCTTCAAGCGTGAAGGAAAGCTGCGTGACAGTGAAACCCTCACCTCACGACTGATTGACCGTTCTATTCGCCCACTCTTCGCAGAAGGCTGGGGATGTGAAACACAGATTATCGCAACTGTCTTCTCTGCAGACGCAGAGAATCCAGCGGACACCCTTTCAATGCTCGGCGCATCTGCTGCACTGACAATCTCCGATGTTCCTTTCAATGGTCCAATCGCGGGTATCCGTGTCGCACGTATCGACGGTAACTTCGTCGCTAACCCATCCATCGATGCACTCGAAAAAGCTGACCTTGATATCTTCGTATCAAGCAGCAAGGACGCTATCTGCATGGTTGAAGGTGGCGCGCATGAGCTACCAGAATCCGTGATGATCGATGCACTCCTCTTCGCACACGAGTCGGCACAGCCACTCATCGCTGCGCAAGAAGAAATGCAGAAAGAAGTTGGCAAGGCTAAGCGTGAGCACACGCCACCACAGGTCGACAAAGACCTCGAAGCTAAAGTCCACGAAATCGGTCGCAGCCTCATCGGCGATGCTTACCGCATCAAAGAAAAGCTCCCACGTTACGCAGCGATCGACGCAGCAAAAGCGGCCATCGTTAAGAACCTTACCGAAGCAGACCCTGAGCTTGCGGCACGTAAGGGCGAAATCTCCGCGATCATCGGTGACCTTAAGTACAACTTGGTCCGCCAGCGCATGATCGAAGAGAACAGCCGTATCGACGGCCGTGGTCCAACCGATATCCGAAATATCGAAACCGAGACCACCCTCCTTCCACGTGCACACGGTAGCTCGCTTTTCACCCGCGGTGAAACTCAGTCTATCGTAACATGTACGCTTGGAACGAAGCAGGACGAGCAGCGCATCGACGGTCTTTTCGGCGATGAGTTCGTAAACTTCATGCTTCACTACAACTTCCCAGCCTACAGTGTTGGCGAAACCAAGCCAATGCGTGGACCTGGTCGTCGCGAAATCGGTCACGGTACTTTGGCGCACCGCGCTCTGAAGAACTTGATCAAGTTCGGCGATGAGTTCCCATACACCGTTCGAATCGTCAGTGACATCACTGAGTCAAACGGCTCATCTTCAATGGCAACTGTTTGCGGTGGCTCAATGTCGATGATGGACGCAGGTGTTCCTATGAACGGACCTTGCGCTGGTATCGCCATGGGTCTCATCCAAGAAGGTGACAAGATGATGATCTTGTCCGATATCCTCGGCGACGAAGATCACTTGGGCGACATGGACTTCAAAGTAGCGGGTACCGAAGAAGGCATCACCGCTATTCAAATGGATATCAAGATTGACGGTGTGAGCCGCGAAATCCTTGAGACCGCACTTGAGCAAGCACGCGTTGGACGTCTGCACATCCTCGGCGAAATGGCTAAGACCCTTAGCGATACCCGCGAAGAGATGTCTGATTACGCACCTCGTATCCTCAGCATCAAGATCAAGACCGACAAGATCCGTGACGTTATCGGACCTGGCGGCAAGGTCATCAAAGACATCGTGGCACGAACTGGATGTCAGATTGATATCGAGGAAGACGGCACTGTTAAGATCTTTAGCTCAGACGGCGAAGCTGGTCGTCGCGCGCTTAAGATTGTCGAAGACCTCACCCAGGAGCCAGAAGTTGGTAAGCTCTACCTCGGTACAGTCCGTAAGACGACTGACTTTGGTGCGTTCATCGAAATCTTCCCTGGAACCGAAGGACTCTGCCACATCTCTGAACTGGCTGATCGCCGCGTGAAGAAGGTAGAAGACGTCGTCCTTGAAGGCGACGAAGTTCTTGTGAAGTGTATCGGTGTTGAGAAGGGCAAGATTCGCCTTTCACGCAAAGAAGCGGAAGCAGATGAGAAGGCACGTAAAGAGGCCGAAACAACTGCATCAGCGGAAGAAGCCGAAGCATAAGCGTACACTCAATGTGTCAGTATCAATAAGGAGAGCCGGTCTCGTTGAGACCGGCTTTTTTTGTATGTCCAAACAAATTCAGATCCGAAGCCTAGCGCATGACCTTCTCTTTCGCATCGACCGCGACCGCGCATATGCCGATCGACTCATCGACGCCACGATCCGGCGCTATACCTTATCCAGCCAAGATGCAGGCTTTCTCACCGAGCTGACGCTTGGAACCTGTCGCTGGCAGCTCTGGCTCGACGCTCAACTCAGACCATTTCTCAATCGCCCCATTAAAAATACCACCCGCGGGGTCCGCTGGGCGCTTCGACTCGGTGCCTACGAAATTTTGAAAATGCGCACGCCATCGCATGCTGCTGTCGACGAAGCGGTGCAATTGATTCGCGACAAACGGCAGCGCGGCTTTGTGAACGCCGTCTTGCGAAAAGTCGCCGCGCTCGATGAGCCTATGAAGCTCGATGATTGGGGTGCCGCTTATTCGCACCCGAAGTGGCTGATTGACGAGGCCCGAACATTTATTCAAACGCCCGCTGAGGTTGAAGCTTGGCTCAGCGCAAATAATCAGATTGCCGACACCTTTATCCGACTTCGAGACATCGAGCTCAATGCAGTACCCGAGAGCTTTGGGCTCAGCTCAGTCGATACGCTTGCGTGCTCAGCAAAACTCTCGAGCTCGCCGGAGATGCTGGTCGAGTCTCAGCTTTTTCAAGAAGGGAAGCTCGTGATTCAAGACCTTGCGTCCCAGCTGGTCGTTAGCCTCGCTCCCCTAGAAGGCAAGAAGAGACTCTGGGACGTCTGTGCTGCGCCGGGAAGCAAAACGATCCAGCTCGCCGACGAGCGTGACGACGATGCCACCCTTATTGCGACTGAGCTTCATCCCCACCGAGTCACGCTCCTTAAGGAAGGACTGGGTCGGGCTGGTATTCAAGATGTCGATGTGCTGGAGCGCGATGCAAGTAACCCCAAGAATCTATCTGATAGCCCATTCGACGTTCCTTTCGATTTGATCCTCCTCGATGCACCCTGCTCTGGGCTCGGCACAATTCAGCGCCACCCTGAATTAAAATATGTTCGCCCAGAAGCGTCACTCGAGGGACTTCAGCGATCACTGCTCACCAGTGCCTATGAGAAGCTCACGCCCGGCGGCGTCCTGATTTACAGCCTCTGTACCTTTAGAGAAGCCGAGACAGACGCGATGGTCCATTGGATGCTCGCCGAGCACACCGACTTAGAAGTGCTCGAGCCACAGCTCCCACCAGACGCACCAGAGCACTTGGTCACGACAACCCGTGAGGGACATCCGTGTATCCGAACCTGGTCGCACCGAGACGGCTGCGACTCATTTTTCTGGGTAGCATTTCAGCGTCGCATCTAAGAACTGACCCGCGCGTTTTTTGCGCGATCTTCCGTGCCATGGCTAATTAAACGACGATGCTTTCAGTAAAACTCAAAGTCGCCCTCTGGGCGGTCATGGCGATATTTGTTCCGGAAGCGCACGGGTTTAATTGGTTTTCAAGTGACCCCGACGAATCATCGCTGGACGCAATTTTGGGCAGCAACTTTGCGAATGAGGAATCGGCTCTAGACCACGAAGCCTGGAAATTCGAACGGCTCTTGCGTGAAGGTCCGATTCACACACCATCGACACGCGGTGTGCTCAAGGGCTTCACGTTTCAGAGCTATGACTGGAGCGAAGAACGTGAAATAGCATCGATCCTCGATATCCAGCGCCTTCACGACATCGAGCTTTCAACGGTCGAAGTCACGAAGATTGCCCAGACCGAGTTCGACATACCGATTCGCTCGCATCCACTCGTCGACCACTATCTCACGCTCTTTCAAGGGCGGGGCAGACGCTTCTTCCAACGCTGGCTCGATAAGTCCGAGATCTTTATTCCCATCATGGCACCGATCCTCGCTTCGTATGATCTGCCCGCGGATATCGTATACCTCGCCATGATCGAGAGTGGTTATTCGGGAACGGCTACATCCCCCGCAGCTGCGGCCGGATTTTGGCAGTTTATGCCAGCGACCGGTCGACAATACGGTCTGCGACAAAACCGCTACGTTGATGAACGACGCGACTTCATTTTAGCCACCCATGCAGCAGCACGCTTCCTCACTCGGCTTTACCATAAATTTGGCGACTGGCACTTAGCGTTTGCGAGTTACAACGCTGGGGACGGACGCATCGGGCGGGCGCTCAAAAAGCATCGCGTCGACAACTACTGGGACCTCATCGCCGTCAAAGGAAGTCTTGCCAAAGAAACCAAGCACTACGTGCCCAAGCTTATCGCCGCTGCGACAATTGCAAAAAACCCTGAGGCCTATGGGTTTGAGCGCCGACCGCCACGCTACCCTCTACGGTGGGACACCATTGAAGCACCACCTAATACCGAGCTGAGTGTCATCGCACGGGAGTTTAAGCTCTCGACCAAAGAACTCAAGAAGCTCAACCCGGGGCTTATCAAGCAGCTCACACCACCAAGTGGGAAGACATCCATTCGGGTTCCACGCGGCTTCGGACGCCGAGCGTCCTTCTTCCTCGCACAGCTTCCCAAAGAACAGCGTCGACTTCACGTGAAGCATACAGTGAGACGAGGCGATACGCTCTTTGACATTGCCGCCCGCTACGGTGCCAGCGCGACATCAATTCGCGAAGCGAACAACATCTCAAACGCACGGCGACTCCAAGCCGGAAAAGTGCTCTTGATTCCAACGAGCTCGATGACGACTACCCCAGTGAAACCAAAGGTTGCGGTACGGAAAACACCTGCCAAAGCCCCCACGTCGGTAAAACGAAAAAGCTTGGTCAAGAAAGCACCGAAACGAAAAGCTGTCGCGACCGAGCAGCGCTCTTACCGAGTACGCTCGGGCGATACCCTTTGGTCCATCGCCAAGCGCTTTAACCTCTCGGTGAAGGAGCTACGCAAGCTCAATCAGCTCCGTGGCAATACGATTCGGGTCGGTGCGCTTTTGAGGTTGATGTGACCTCGAAGTGGGTTAGACTTCCTCCATGAACCCACTCGACCGTGCGCTCCATCTTCTAGCTCTCCAATCGATGCTTAGATGCGCGTTTATCGGCTTCGCCCTGCTCATCACCTATGGCTGCTCAAGCGATGTTCTCACGACGAAGGTTCCATGTCTGACCGACAGCGACTGTGGGTCAAGTCAGAGCTGTTTCCAAGATGCCTGCACCGATGACTTCTCGATTATTTCCGGGCTCCCCTGTGATCAGAGCCGACAATGCGAGGGTGGAAATACCTGTTTTGAGTTCTTCTGCACCCCTGGTTGCACCGATGTCTACTATACGTCGGACTGCCCACAGGATTACTTCTGCAAGCCAACCAGCCACGCTTATGCCACAAACGAGTCCGGTGAACGAAGCCTGCTCGGCGAGTGTGCCGCTTCGGAATGCACGAGTGATGGCGACTGTGGCACCGATGAAACCTGCGTGGAACTGGCTCTAAATCTAGCGGCCTGTGTCCCGGCCTGTACGTATGGATTCAATGGCGACACCTACGAAGACACCTGCGAGAGGCAAGATGGGTTGCCCCACGACTGTCACCCGCTTGGAGCCAACCAAGAGCCAGTCTGTTTACCAGCGGGCGCTAGCGCTGGGCCGACAACCGGCCAAGCTGGGTGCGATTCGATCCGCTTTCCGTGTGCGCCAGGCAATATCTGCGTGAATTTGATCTGCCGAGAGCTCTGCAGAGATAACCAGCTCGCCCCTTGCCCCGATGGCTACAGCTGCACCGCGATCAACAGCGAGGCATCTCTTGAGGTCTGCCGCCCCATCTAATTCTCTTACCTCAAAACCCCGAGGACCAACCTATGTCAGACTCTCTCAGCCTCTGGCCCCAAGGATTTGAAGGCCTTATCACCGAGAAGCTCGCGGCATTCCGCGACCGCTTTGGAGAAGCCGTCGCACTCTTTGATGCCGACGAAACCCTTTGGCACGGCGATATCGTCGAAGCGCATTACGCACTCATGGAAGTGGTGAGACGCCACGACGCCTACAACTTTGAAGGGCACCCCACAATTGAGCATCGGCCAGACGAGTCGATGCTCGACTATTACCAGCGTCTTTACGATGCGCACGGTGTAGATGTTGGATTTGAATGGGCCTGCGACGTGTACGGTGGCCATAAAGTCGAGGATATTCTTAGCGAGACAAGGCTGCTCTTCGACCAGCAGCGACATGACCTAGACAACCTTTCGTACCCTCGCCCGAAGTTTTACGAAGCGCAGCGGCAGCTGCTCACCTGGCTCAAAGCCCACGATGTAAAAGCCTGGGTGATCAGTGCCAGTCCCGAGATTCTTATCCACGCCGCACTCATCGCGCTCGACCTGACCGATCTCATCCCGCTCCACCGAGGCATCGGTGTAAACTATGCGCTCAAGCTCGATGATAAGGAGATCAACACCCTTGAGCTGCGTCGTCAGGGCCCAGATGTGAGCAATGCCATCGCCGAGCTTCTCAATGCCCCTGGCGTTGAAGTGACAGCCAATCGCTGCGGCCCGCTGACGTGGCAAGAGGGCAAAGTCGAGGGGTTTCGCCTCTTTCACAGCAGCGATGCAAAACCATTCTTGGTCGCCGGTGATAGCCCCAACGACTTCGCGATGCAGTTTTTGACCCCACATGACTGTGGCCTGAGGGTCCGGATCGCCAAAGACTCCCGACATGAAGCGGTTCGCCTTGAAGCAACCAAGGACCAAGCAGCAACGCTGGGCTGGTCCCACTCGGTTGAAGAGGACCTCAAAGGCTGGATCGATATCGATCCCATACCGTGGCGTGGCTGACATTCTTTGCGAGGAGTTCCTGCAAGATTTGCAAAGTGCCGCCAATACTCTCAGAGTGAGTCGATAAATTCTTCAATGATTACAATGATCCGGATGTAAGGAAATTCTTGGCACGGTAGGTGCTTATAAGGAAATGTCTTCATTCAGAAGATGCTGAATACTGAACCCAGGTAGTCTGCATCGAACGAAGACACCTCAAAGAGAATCTTCCTCCCCAAGAAGTAAATGGCTTCTTGGCCTGCTCAGTGTCATTCCTCCTCCACCACCACTTCCCCCCAAGTTGATGCTGAGCAGGCCAAGAAAGCCAACTCTCTCCTCTGGAAAGAGTACGCGCCTTAGACTAACTCTTCGCCATGCGTTTCTTTATCCATATGGTCATGCACTTTGCAGTTCCGGTCGCACTGGCCCGTGCGGTTGGAAAAGATGGCTGGCGTACCCGTTGCTGGCAGGCACTCAGCGCGATGATCATCGATATTGATCACCTTCTTGCTGATCCCATCCTCGACCCAAATCGATGCAGCGTTGGCTTTCATCCGCTCCATACCGAGTGGGCCGCAACACTCTATGCAGTGCTCACACTTATCCCGGCAACACGCTGGTTTGGGATCGGACTCATCATCCATCTCCTCCTCGATAGCCTCGATTGCGCCTGGATGCTCTGGCCGGTCTGAGATTTAGTGACCAATTGGTCATTGTAAAAGATTTGTCGGAGGTCATTTCGGTAGGACCAACCGGTTGAACCTTCCAGACCAACGGGATAGCTTGGCGCGTCATCAGCAACGAAACCAACAGCAAAACCAGGAGCAGTCGATGTCCTCACCCAAATTCCCCGAGCCACCTCCGTCGATGCCAGAAACCTCCCAAGAGGTGATGGACCGCAAAATTAAGCGACTCAAGGAGCACGCTGGCGACTGGGTAAGCATGGACATCGATGCACGTATCGAGATTCTCAAGCGTACGATTGAGACCATGAAAAAGGCTGCGCCCAAGTGGGTTGCTGCCGTCTGTCAGGCCAA
>JAYYQC010000263.1:0-5268 GCA_036128675.1 Myxococcota bacterium
CGCTTATCGCTCATTACGTCATCAAGATAATCGAGAGGGAAGAGAGCAACGATAAACCAGCTAATAGTCTGGCCGGGATCGGTGTCATTCTTCTCCTATGCTGCATGACTTTAGATGTTTACTCGGTCATGAGTATTCTCACCCTGTACCAAGTATTCATCGCCGTAACTGTACTTTACCTGGTACGGCATCTCTGGCTCGCAATCCGAGAGGGGAACCGGATCGCAAAATGGTTCGGATGGGCCTTTGGTGCCCTCGTGTTCACAATTGTTCATGATATTCTTTACACGCTCGAAATCATCGCAAACACGACGTTTATCGTACCCATTGGCTTTACAGCCTTTATCCTCGCGCAGGCCATCATCATCAGTCACAAATTTTCATCGGCCTTCAAAGAACGCGACGAAAACCAACGTAAGCTCATCGAAGCCTACCAAGAACTCGATGAAGAGTTGTTAAAACGCGAAACGCTCGTCGCAAAAAACGAAGAGCTGCAAGAAGACATCGAAGTCGCAAGCCGCCAGCTGATCCAAGCCGATAAGCTGGCGACGCTGGGTACGGTGGTCGCGGGTGTTGCCCATGATATTGCGAGCCCCACTGGACTTATCCTCTTCGCGAATGAAGCCGTCAGCGAAAACCGTAAGAGCTCGATGGAGCTTATCGAGAGCATCTTAGACGCCGAAGAGTCAGATGAAGCAAAAGCTGTCCTCGAGGTGTTTCAAGAGAAATTCGCCCAGATGTCGAAGAGTGAATCCGATATCGCGCTTGGTATTTCTCGCATCAATGCAATTCAAGAGGCCATCCGAAACCAGAGTCGTAATGACCAAGAGCCCATTTCCTTCGCATTGAAAGAACTCGTGGATGAATGTCTGGTGATTCTAAATACCAAGCTGAAATCGGTAACCATCGACTGCCAGATCCCGGACGATGCCTTGTTTATCGGTAGACGCTCTCAAATCGGACAGGTCTATACCAACCTCATTTCAAATGCCGCCGATGCGGTCGTAGAGAGACACGAGGCGGAAAACGGCTTCAAACCCATGATTCTACTCGGCTATGAAGACGCAGGGAACGGCTCGAAGACTTTATCCGTGGAAGACAATGGGGCCGGTATCCCCAAAGAGCTTCGCGAGAAAATCCAAGAGGCCTTTTTCACAACCAAAGGTGTGGGGAAGGGGACTGGACTTGGAATGCCGATTGTCCTTCGAATTCTAGAAGACCATGGGCTTCGATTAAATGTCGGCTCCAGTGCTGGCCTTGGGGGAGCGAGCATGCGTATCGAATCGACCACTGGGACGAACGCATGAGACTCCCATTCATTATCACACGGCTGAGTATCGTCGATTGTCCCGAACTGAGGTGATCTATGCTTTCTCAGCTACTCGTTAGCACGTATCTAACTCTGCTCAACCCGGTTCAAATCGATCGCACCGACGTCGACCTGGTTCCCGGGCTTCTGCATTTATCTGAAAGCACTACCGCACTGCGTGCTGATGAACTGATCCTGCAACTTGATCGCTTCACCCCGGTTCCACAGGGTAACCCAAACTTCGGGCTGCACCCTGACGTGCTCTGGCTAGCTGCGAGAGTGCAAGGCGGAAGCCCTCGGCAAAAATATGTGATTGGATTCGACTACCCGCATTTAGACTTTGTCGACCTCTACGTTTTCGATGAAAACAAAAGGTTGTTGAATAGCTCCAAAGGCGGGGACCACCTCAATTTTGTTGAGCGGTACCGTCCTCATCGAACGATTAACTTCCCACTGGACTTCAGCGAGTCAGCATCCCAAATCCTACTCTTTCGAATCGAGACACAGAGCTCACTTCAAGCGGGAATACGGATACAGACCTTGGAGTACTTTGACGAGATTGCGGCTCAGGAAAACGCGGGAAACTTCCTCTATTACGGCATCATCTTGGTCATGTTCATTCTGAACATCTTTTGGTTCCTCATCCTGAAGGACAATCTCTATCTACCCTATATCGGCTACCTGCTCTTCTACTTGGGCGGTCAAATGAGCATCAACGGCACGCTCTTTCAATTTGTACTCCCCGAACACCCGCTTGTCGCGAATACCTTCTTACTCTTCAGCCTCTCGCTTGCCTTAGCCTTCGCGACAAACTTCTGTAATCGATTTAACGAGCTCGCACAGCACTCACCGAAATTCTCAAAAACCTTGGATGTAATTTTCTATTTGGGGCTTTTCACAGCAGTCCTATCACTCTTTGCATCTTACCGTATCGTTCTCGCACCCATGCTACTCTTGGGCCTCACCGCACCACTCTCCGCTCTAGGTTCGGGGATGATTGGGCTCCGCAATGACGTAAAATCTGCGAAGATTTTCATTGCAGCGTGGCTCTTCTTCCTTCTTGGAACGATTGTGTTTGTGCTTAAGACCGCCGGCATGTTTCCTAGCGTCTTTCTCACCGAGCACGGGATGCAGATTGGCTCCGCGCTAGAAGTTGTCTTACTCACCCTGGCCTTAGGAGACCGCGTCCGGGCAATTATTGCAGATCGCGATGCGCTTACTCAACGGGTAACAAAACAGACCCTCATACTGGCTGAAGAAACCGAGAAGCGCGCCCATGCAGAGCAGACGCTTCGGGAGTCGCTCGAAGAACGAATGTTGCTCATCAACGATGCCTCTCACCACCTCAACAATCCACTCAACCATATCCAGCAAGCAAACCAAATTGTTCAGACCGCCGAGGTGCCTATTCGGCAGCACCTCGTCTCACTCTTCGCTGATGCCGGTGCTGAGGCAGCAGAGGTCCAGCAATTTTTTGAGGCAGAGCTAGACAAGATTCAAAGCTCGTCGGCGGTCATTGAGCATGCGATTACACGCTCAGCACTTACGGTTGAGCTTCTCAACCACTTGGCGGGTGAAGAACGCAACACCACTCAAACCTACCGTGTTGAGGAGCTTCGAGCGCTTCTCGAGCAGCGTGGCGTGAAATTGGACTTTGATACAATGGATCAGTCGTTGAGGCTCGTTGGCTCGCCGATGCTCATGGCCTTTGCGCTCGAGACTTTGGTTCGAAACGTGAGGCAACCAAAAGAAGGACTGGTCATGCGCGTGAATTCCCTCGAGGAACCAAAAGCACATAGCCTGATTCTTGAATCCTGCGTTCTAACGTCAAGCAACCAAATGGATAAGTCTCTCAAAGCAGCGAAGTTGCTGTTGAAGCAGCAAGCGAACATCTTTCACAATCCTCAAAGCCAGGAACTTCGCCTGGAGACCGTCGCGGAGTAAAGGTCCCGAAAAGGGGAGGACACCTGCTCGAGACCCTCATCGACGTTGGGATTAGATACGCTCGCCGCTTCGAATCCATGCGCGAGCAGCCTCACGCTCCTCGTCATCGAGTTCCCCATCACCGTTAAGGTCAAATTGACTCCGGATTTCATCTCGACGTTCCTGAACGCGTTCACGATGAAGCTCTCGCGCCGCGAGCTTTTCTTCTCGACTTAGCTCACCGTTACCATCGGTATCTGCCTCAGCTAAACGAGCCTCGAAACGTTCACGGTGATGGGCACGTCGCGCGTCGCGCGCTGCATCCATTTCGGACTCACTGAGGTCGCCGTCGCCATCCATGTCGAAATTCTCGAGCATCATACCCGCACGAGCATCGCAGCGGGCCTCAAGATCGGCGCGGAGGAGCTCTTTTTCGGCCTCATCCAGGCTCTGACTTCCGTCTGCGTCATAAACCCAGCGAATAAACTTCACGCGAGCCATCCGTCGTCCAAGCGCAAATCGAGCCCGGGCTCGAGCATGGGGTGGAAGGTCTTCGAGCCTCTCTCGAAGGTTGGCGCGCTCGATCGCATCCAATCTTCCATCTCCATTGACATCAAAGTGCGCCAATAATCGACTTCGAGTAGGCTCCCATCGGCACTCCTGAAGTCCGGAAAACGAGGCTTCCTCCGCTTCAGATGCTCCGTCAAGCTCGCTTGGGATTTCACTTGGCGTCTGCTCCAACGTCGACTCGGCCGTCGCTTCATCAAGCGTGATCTCCCCTGTTTCAAGGTCACCACACGCCACAGCACCACATGCCAACAATCCAACTATAACTTTCTTCATCATTCTCTCTTTTCCATAAGTGTTCTTGTTAGCCATGGCCCATGACGCTCTATTGGAGTCTCAAGAGAATTTCTTGGGTGCAAAATTTTTGGAACCATCCAAAATTCTAGGCACGTATTCGTGAATGCAACAGGTACGTATTTTTGAATGCAATTGGTACGTACCTTCGAGTGCAGATAGTGCGTGTTTTCGAGTGCAGCAAATGCCATATCAACGGCCGTGACTCTCAGCTTCGCCAACGGATTAGGTACGTATTCTTAGATGCATTAACTACGTATATTTGAATGCAGTGTCGCTTCTTTCTGACGTCAGCGCCTACGTATTTTCGGGTGCAAGAGACACGTACTTACGGATGCAAAATGAACGTATTTATGAGTGCATTTCAAAGGCTCCAACGCCGCTCTCACTCGGAGGTGTATTACGTATTTACGGATGCGCCGAATTTTCCATGTCCAAGTCTGACGCTACGTAATTTTATGTGCACGAATTCGATCGAGCGGTGTCAAAAGTGCGTATTTACGAGTGCAAAAGAGCAGTCCGATGAATCGAAACCGCCAGGAAAACTGAAATCCAGACTACGTAACTTTGGATGCAAAGACACCAGATCTTCTACGTATTCTTGAGTGCTCGAATCCTTCGCATCGTGGCTAAAGCAGTGAAATCTGATCACTTTTCAAGGGCTTAGATCATGTCCCCACAGCCGCGGCGATATGCGTTCTCATGAATGCAAAGGCACGGTAGTTTGAGTGCAGATCTACGATACTATGGGTGCACTGGTACGTATTAAGGAATGCAGATGCACCTAAAACTACGTCAAATAGAGATGATAAATTAGTGAGATAGCCCGATTCGAGGCCCGTACTATAAAAGTATTAATACAAGATCTTTAAAATTTTAAATACTAAAGGGTCTCAACAAAAGCGACCAGATCCGCAATCTCTTGATCCGTAAAGTAATTTCCGAAGCCTGGCATAGAACCCTTACCATCGATAATGGCATTGACACTTTCTTCAGTCATTACCCAGCCTTGAAGATTTGTCCCAACCGGTCCATCACCATCAGCTCCATGACAGCCCTGACAGTTTGTTTGATATGTTGCAGTTCCCGCACTCGCATCTCCCGTCAACGCTAGAATCGTCTGTGCTCGTGTCTCTTCAACATCGCCGGATGGATCCGCTGGATCATCCGCAGTC
>JAYYQC010000264.1:0-3451 GCA_036128675.1 Myxococcota bacterium
TACAGGAGCACTCTTCGGGCTGAGTACGCTCAACGATACGGGCTCCTGTGACGACGCTATTGAGCAATATTCCCCTTGCCATCCCGTCCCACCCGAGCCTCACTGTCCACGAGGAGGCTCTGCGCCATGACCGCCTATGCCAACGCCATCGCCAAGCCGCCCAGGACGTTCACCGACCTCGAGCAGAAGCTGATCTTGAAGACCACCGGCGAACACCGGGACGGTTACAGGGATCACGTCATCATCTCCCTGGCCCTCGGCACGAGGGAGAGGATTAAGCAGGAACCTATACCTTTTAATCTGTAGGAAGCATTACCAACCAGTCGTAAGATAAGATTAAGCACCGACTCTGAAGTTTTAGGTATTTAGCAAGCGCACTACACAAAACGCGACACTTGGCGGTATAGAATGATACAGGTATAAGTTCCTGCTTAATTAGTTCTCACCCAAGCAGTCGAGGCTTTAGCACGAGATGAGTCATCCTTCTCCCAGCCACCCAGCCGCGTCAGGAAACCCTGAAGGCTTTATCAAACAATTCAGAGATGTGTTTCGCTATTCTCCCAAGGCCTTGGCTTTGGTCTGGGATACCAGCCGCGGCTTGATGATCACGGTGGCGGTCTTAACGCTTCTGGGAGGATTGTTACCCGGTGCGTTGGCCTATGTGAGCAAGCTGATTGTTGATGCCATTGTCTTGGCCAGTGAAACCGGTCAAGACGCCGATAAGACGCGGGTCTATCAATTCATCATTTTGGAGGTGGGTATATTTGCTGCCCTGGCTGCGGTTCAGCGGGGCCTTGCAGTCTGTCAATCGCTTCTGAGGGCCATGCTTGGCCACCGGGTCAATGTCATCATTTTGGAAAAAGCGATTGAGCTGGACCTGCCGCAATTTGAAGATGCTGAGTTCTACGACTCGATGAACCGGGCCCGTCGTGGTGCGTCCAGTCGGCCTCTGGGACTCATCAACAAGACCTTCGGCCTGATTCAGAATGGTATTTCCTTACTGACTTACGGCGCTCTCTTGCTTCAGTTCTCGGCTTGGGCCGTGCTCATCCTTTTCTTGGCTGCGTTGCCAGCATTCTTTGCCGAGACACGGTTTTCTGGCGAAGCATTCCGCTTATTTAGATGGCGGGCCCCTGAGAGTCGGCAGCAGTCTTACCTAGAATGGTTGATGGCACGGGAGGACTTTGCCAAAGAGGTCAAGCTCTTTGGTCTTGGTAAGATATTTCTAGAGCGTTACCGGGCCATCTTTCGATCGGTATTCAGTGAGGATAGAGCACTTACCCTGAGGCGTGGCATGTGGGGATTTCTGCTGGGGCTGCTAAGCATTGCTGCATTTTACGGCGCGTATGGATGGATAGCCTATGCCACAATCATCAACGTCATCACCCTGGGTGAGATGACCATGTATTTGCTTTTGTTTAAACAAGGGCAATCGGCGATGACTGCGGGCCTATCTGCTATCAATGGTATGTACGAAGACAATCTCTATCTCTCCAATCTCTATGAGTTTTTAGACTACCAGCCTCCGGCGCAAACTGGGACGGCAACCCAAGGTACGGTGGTGGGCGATGGGATTCGCTTCGAGGATGTTTCGTTCATCTATCCAGGAAGCAAAGAGTACGCGGTCCAGAACATTACGTTTCATCTTAAGGCTGGAGAAAAGCTGGCGTTGGTGGGCGAAAACGGGTCTGGCAAGACCACACTGATCAAGCTGCTGACGCGGCTTTATAGCCCAACCCAAGGCCGCATTCTCTTTGATGGCCTAGACCTTCAGGCTTGGGACCAGCGTGCATTGCACGACAAGCTAGGCGTCATCTTTCAGGACTTTGTTCGCTATCAGCTCAGCGTGGGTGAAAACGTCGGTGTGGGGGATGTTGCGCGTCTTGAAGATGAAGCGGCATGGCGTGAGGCAGCCGATAAGGGGATGGCTCTCTCATTTATCGAAGAGATGCCGGATAAGTTTAGGACCCAGCTTGGGCGCTGGTTTAAGGGGGGGAGAGAGCTCTCTTTGGGACAATGGCAGAAGATTGCGCTTTCCCGCGCCTTTATCCAAGACAACGCCCAGCTCTTGGTTCTTGATGAACCGACCGCATCGATGGACGCTGAGGCCGAGGCGACGGTCTTTGAAAGATTTCAAGAGCTCACCGATGACCAAATGGTGATTCTCATCTCCCATCGTTTTTCAACGGTGAGAATGGCAGACCATATCTTGGTGTTGGACAATGGCCAGATCCAAGAACGGGGGGACCACAAAGCTCTTCTTGATGCCAATGGACACTATGCGCGTCTTTTTTCCATCCAAGCAGAAGGCTATCGCTAGAGGGATGTTTGGGACTGCGAAATGCGATTAAGCCGGGACGTATACCTTTCGCTCAGCTGAGCGAGTTTTTGAGCCGACGAGAAAGAGGCATTTTGGACGTCCTTCAGCGATTTAAGTTGGCAGGCTAGGCGAGCGGTTCACCAGCTTGGACGCAAAAGGTTTGAGCCTGAGCATCACCTCGCGTCGATGAATAAAGCGCTATCGGAATTGTTTCACTTTGCTAAAAATTGCTCGAGCTCAGCTTTGTTTGAGGCAAGTGGCGTACCCGTAGATTCTAATAATGCGACTTCACCCATGACCTCGGCTCTGTCTGAGCTTTTCGGCAGCGGACCAAGGGTCTTGAGTAGGTCGTCGACCATCCCGGTCAACCTATGATGTTCTCCCGCTCGGAGTGCACCACGCATTCGGAATATGAAGCCCCGTATAACGGCAATGTCTGACCCATACTTCGCCCCGAACTCAATCAGTTTATCGGCGAAGAATGCCGCGTGGTCCTCTGCGTCTCGAAGCTCTAAGAGCGTGAACGCGGTCATCAGGCTTTGTGCAACGTAACGAGGATTGTTGGCCCGCACCCTTTCTTCGTACGCAGCCTTGGCGTGCGAAACAATATCGTCGATTGGGCGGTTGCACCGTATCGACAACTCCGCACAGATAGATGCTCGGTAGGCTGCGTTGTTGGCCGACAGGCTATAGGGCATATCCAGCGCCTCCTCAGCTTGGTTTAATGCCGCCTGATATCTCTTCAGGGTATAAAGACACTTGAACTCGAAAAACAAGACCCAGCCAAGCTCCGAAGGGTCACAGGATGCAGAGGTAAGCATCTCGTTTTTAAGTGCCTGCGCCCGTTGAAGTGCATCTTGGATTTTATGCGCCTGCATCGAAGCGGCAATCTCGTCAATCCGGGACGCGACACTCGCTGTGGGTGATTTAGGCTCGGGCGGCGATGGGTTCGACGCGCCGGTGGGCTCGCTCGATTGCGCTGTCTTGTCCCAGTCGCGTTTCCAGTGAGAGAGCTCAGGGAAAGAAAGTGTCGTGGGTGGTTCGATGGTCCCGCTCGCTTGCTCTAGCTGGTTTAGAAGTACTTTTGCGGAGGGTGGGATTTCCTCTAAGGGTTTCTTGAAGATTTCCTCG
>JAYYQC010000265.1:0-10000 GCA_036128675.1 Myxococcota bacterium
CTTCCCGTGGGTATCCAATATCGGGTGCTCCTCAACACAGTGTCATCTTCATTTGTCCGATTCAACCCTGGCGGTATCCGGCAGCCAGGAAGCGTCAACCACGGTCATGCAACGATTGAAATCAACGACGGGGCCAAGCACTTTAAAGCGCTCTTGAGCTTATCAGAATCCCGAGAAGAGAATCGGACTCGCCTTGAGGAGTGTATTAAACCTCAACTGGAACTCCTACCCAGTCTCGACCCTGACCCCCACTTTATTCTAAATCCGCAGATGGAGAAGATTGAACACTGTGGCCCGGAATCGGTCGATAAACCTCAAGACGTCGTCCGCAGCATTGTAGAAGGCGCAAAGGGTCTGGATCTGGTTGGTATTTATGCCGCAGGCCGACTCTCACGCACTTATATAGACTCCAAAGGCTCAAGCCTACACCATGAATCGGAACGTTCGCATTTTGACTTTAGTCTCTATGCGCACCATGACAAAGCTGTGAAGTGTTCAGTTTCCGGTGAGCAATGGGACAAGTCTCACTTTGACAGATGCATCACGGGTGCACGGGAGCAACTCCCTTATCTACATAAAGATTCTCGAAAGATTGCGCCCGGAAATTACAGAGCTTACCTGGCCCCCTCAGCTCTACGCAGTATCCTCTCGTTGCTCTCATGGTCATCTTTTTCCGAAAAAAGTCATCAGACCGGTCTCTCCCCGCTTAAATATCTTCGTAATGAAAGTCGCGACCTCCATGAAGACGTCTCGATTGCAGAGTCACCAACCGAGCTACAAGGGCCTCGATTCAACGAAACTGGTTTTCTAAGTCCAGATAAAACTCACCTCATCCAAAACGGTAAATACGCCTCGGCACTCGTCTCACCTCGTTCAGGCAAAGAATTCGATATAAATCACAATGGAGCGGCTCCGTCCGAGAGTCCGAGTTATCTATCGATGAGTCCGGGTACGCTTGCTGCTCAAGAGGCACTCAAATTACTTGATACCGGGATTTACATCTCTGACCTTTGGTATCTGAACTTTTCAGATCCGCAGGTCTGTCGCATGACAGGAATGACACGCTTTGCTTCATTCTGGGTAGAAAATGGACAACTCGTCGCACCACTCTCCGTAATGAGATTCGACGACTCTATTTATGAGATTCTTGGTTCTAAACTCGTAGGGCTCACGGGCGAAACAGAGACCTTCCATGAAGCACATACCTATGGGTCGCGGAGTACTTCTGCGATGCAAGTCCCGGGGGCTCTTGTCGATGGGCTCACATTCACACTTTAACGAGACGGTAAAATACGAATCTCACCCTCGATTCGCCAATCGGCAAAGCCACTTGCCAGCCGACGCTGCATGCATGCCTCCAATTCGCCGATAACATTGGAGCCATAAAGGACTGAGTCACTGACCGGACTCAGCTCTAAATCCGAGGCGGTGCCAGCAACACTCAGGTCTAAAGGTTCGCTTCGGAAATAGTCGGGGAACTGGATATTGAAGCAAGCCACTAAATCATCCATGAAGATCTGTTGTGCGCTTTGTTGAGTACGTTCCTTGGACAGGGCCTTGGCTGCTTTATGAACCGCAGGCGCATTAATTCCATCGAGTCGTTCAACCATCTCGCCTCCGACAACCATGGCCTCACAAAGCGCTTCCTCACGGATAAGAGCATCGAGGTAGCGTTGTCGTTCTTCCGAAGATGCGACACGGGTCTGAAACCGGGCACCAACCTTGAGGGTCTCTGCACAAGCACCAAGATGTCGGGAAACCCGGGCGATGCCAAGTAGGCTCGGAGCTAAATAGGCACCGTGTCGTACCCTTGAGTAATATGTTCGAGCGGTATCCAATCGTCCCCTTGCTTCCTCTAGGGCCCCAAGCCACGCGAATATCTCTGACGTTAAGACCGATTCCTCGATACGCTCCACGAACATCAAGGCCTCAATCGCGCGGTCAATATCTTGAGCCCAGAGAGCTACTTTGGCTTGGGCGTATAGAAAGCCAGCTTGCATCAAAGGTTCGTCGGCGCGAACAAACTGCGCCCTCAGATAACGAAGCGCGTCTTCAACATCGAGCGTTGGCTTCTGAGCTTGGCTCTGTCGCAATAAGTCCCGGCTGTAAGTTCCCACAATCCACCACCCTCGAAGCAAGCCAACCTGAAGTCTCGCTCTTGGGTCATCACTGGGCTTTAAAGTATCGATCCAGGTCTGAGCAGTCGTAAGATCTGTCACACTTATCGAACACCGGTACGACGGTAAGCACCCATTCATCATCTCTTCTGTACGGGCCCGGAATGAAGCGAGGCGCTCGCGCTCAACGGTTGCCAGTTCACGCGGCAGCCACCGCTTATCGACGAGATCCGCAGATTGAAAAAACGAATCGTAAGGTTCCTTAGGAAGCTCTGCTTTAACCTCAACCTCATCTAAATACAGAGTTTTGGCGCTCACGGTCGAAGCCCCAATCATGATGAAGGCGAAGCAGATGCATCGCACTGAGACATTCCAAACCATTTTCAACTTGCCTCCCAGCCTCAATATGAGGGCGTGTTTCATTTGTAGCTTGTACGAAATCTCTGAGAGTTTGGCTACGACTCAGGTTTTGCCGCTGTAGCTTAGTAACCGTTTAAGGTTACCGCGCTGCCAAGCCATACACTGTGCATAGTCAGGATAAGACTCTTCCAAAGCAACAAACTCTGGAGGATGAATCTGTCGACGCCCGCCTTCCGAACGAACTCCAAGGATTTCATGAAGCATTTCATGAAAAATAATCCATCGAACGTAAAACCTAGGAACAAAGGATTGATCCAGTGACGGATGAATACGAATGACTTTCAACTCGGGATCATAGACCCCAAGCTGGATCGATTTACGTACTCGGCGTTGAGCCTTGCCGGCTCTGCCCCAAGTGATTCGCGAAACGCAGGCTCGATGGAAAAACTCGGAATTTAACTCGTCAAAGAGCTCCCCCAGATGATGATACTTACCGACCGATCGGATTGGTTCCTGACGTGCATTCTCCTGACTCCAATGCCTCAATTCGCGCTCGATAAATTGGTCTACAACCTGACCACATAACCTGTCACCATCGAGGAAATATGAAACCAGCGCACACCAAATTTCATGAGACGCGTCGCGAAACATTTCATGGGCTCGAACTTTGAGCTGCCCGGCTTCAGGCTTCCATGAAAGCATCTGCCGGCGATTTCGCGTGAAGGTTAGCTTCACGGAGCGCTTGGTCTCCTGCTCCAACCAGACCTCGCGCTCACGCAACGACAGCGGAGCCGCCGAAGGCAATGCCACCTCCGTCTCTTCGAGGTACTCTAACAGAGTCAGCTGATTTGGATCCGACTTCGACATCTCGAAATTTCAACGCTCCCCGCAAAACATTGCTCGAGGCTTGAATGACAATCAACCTCATGCGACTAACAGTATTAGTGAGCACAAATCCTACACATATGAAAGCCACACGAATCATCCTTTACGTGGCGCTTGTCATGAGCTTCGTAGCATCGCTCCTCTATCGTTCTGCCGCTTGGTTGGCATTCGAAAAAGGCGAAGCACAACTTTTCATACCGCTCCTCGCCCCCATCGCGTTTGCCCTCTTTGTCATTGGGTACTCCGCGGATCGTTATTTCTTGGTAAAATCGGGGACAATTCCGCTCATCCGAGCCGTCATGCAGGTCGGGTTCGCCATGGTCTTCCTGACCTTTCTCGCTCGAGGTGAACTCCGCGAGTACAAAGATGCAAATGAGCAACGTGCAGCCTCAGATAATATTCTTCTTTTGCTGAAACATCGGGAAGCGGCGGTTCGCGCGCAAACCTGCGAAGTGCTAAGCTACCGAGGAGAAGCCGAGGCGGTGACGATGATTTCTGGTATGCTCGACGACACATCGCCAAGCGTTCGTTCAAGGTGCCAACAAGCGCTGAAAAGGCTAAATGACCGCGCTCAAAAGACGCCGGCCCCGTTGAGAGATGATAACCCGGAAAGGATCTCCGAATGAGCAGAAAACGAATGAGCGATTTTGAGCTCTTACGCCAGGTTCAAATATTCGAGGAACTCGATGACAATCGCTTGAGACTACTGGGACACCTGCTCCAATCTATGCACGTGCCACGTGGCGAACGCATCTTCGAAAAGGGTGATGCGGGTAATGCGATGTTCATCGTGAAGACCGGCGAATTCCACGCCACCATCCACGAGGACGGACGAGAAGCTATTCTTGCGACCTTCAAGACCGGCGATTTCTTCGGAGAGATGAGTCTTCTTGACGGGCAGTCTCGTTCCGCCTCGGTTCACGCCGCAAAGCGAGGCTGCTTGCTGCGACTCGCGCGTGAAGATTTCCTCGCTCACCTGGAAGCTCATCCGGCCACCGCACTTCGTATCCTGGCTGAAATGAGTCTAAGGCTTCGCAAGGCAAGCAGCATCATTGGCAACCTCTCGCTCTTGGACGTTTTCGGGCGTGTAGCTCGAACCATCGTTGACCTTGCCGAACAAGAAGGCGTGAGCACCGATGAGGGGATTTTCGTTGCTAAGCGTCCGACCCAACAAGAACTGGCCTCGATGGTTGGAACGACGCGAGAGACTGTATCACGGGTACTATCAGAGCTTAATCGGCGCGGTTTAATATCTATGTCCGGACGGTCAATAACCTTGAGTCACGGCTTCACTCAAAGCGATCTATCAGACCTGAGAGCAAAGTGACCGGACCCTGGAGCTTTCAATGAGCGACACTATTTTTAGCAAGATTATCTCTGGCGAGATTCCCTGCCATAAGGTTTACGAAGACGACTACGTCCTCGCTTTTCTAGATATCAATCCGCTCGCGCCCGGCCACACTCTGGTGATCCCAAAAGAGGCAGTTGCAACTCTCGGCGAACTCTCCGATGAGGCTTCTGCGGCCATCGGCCGCGTCCTGCCGCGAATTTGTCGGGCAATCATAGCGGAGACAGGCTGCAAAAATTACAACATCTTGCAGAATAATGGCGCGCCTGCTCACCAGGCCGTGTTCCACGTCCATTACCACATCATTCCTAAGCCGAATGCCTCTGAAGGGCTCGGCGTCGGATGGCCCGCGACCAATATCGACCATGAACAGGCGTCAACCTTCGCCAACGCGGTTAATTCACGTATTTCAGCATCCTGAAGAGGTCGGTTGACTAGCTGATCTGGTTCTGAAGCCTTATAATACAGGTCTGGAGGTAGGCCGTGAGTGCGATGCTTTTTATTTACGCCTGTTTTGCTGCTTGGATGGCGTTCGACTCTCTCAAACGTGGCGCGAATCTAATCCTTTTCGTGCTTCTGCTCTGCATTCCTTTCGCAGCGCCCCTCTACTTTGTGTTGGTTTACGTGCCTGCTATGGCACAAGGTGAGTCCAGCGGGAGTGACGCCAACGTGCCAGGCCCAGCGAAGCCCCGAGTCAACTTGGCTGCACTTCAACAGAGCTTCGATGACAATCCCTGCCACGACCATCGCCTGGCGCTGGGTCGCGGCATGGTCCAGCTTAATCAATTCGAAGAAGCCAAGTCGATGCTACACCCTATGGTGAATCACCAAGCCGAAGACCCTGAACCGATTTACCTCTACGCCCGTTGCGTCATCTCGAGTGAGGATTGGGGCCTTGCGATTAAGCTACTCGAGAAAGTCCGAGAAATGGACACCGCCTTTTATGAGTACAATCCCTGGTTGGACCTGAGTCATGCTCACATTGAGGCAGGTGAGCCGGAAAAAGGGCTTAAAGTTCTTCGTGAACTTATCCAGATGTCCCCGCGCGTGAAGCATAAGACCATCCTCGCGCGAGCACTTTTTCAAAATGGTGCAGTTGAAGAAGCGCGTTCCCTCGTGAAGGAAGCTATCAGCGATTTCGAGGAAGCTACTTTCTATATGCAGCGCGAGAGTCAGCGGTGGTACCGAGAAGCGTGTGAACTTCTCAATAAGATCCAGCCATCTTCCACGATTTGACGAACTTACTCGGAACCGTCGTCGCTTTGCCGAGCCCGAACGACGGACTCACCCAGGTGGTTAATAAGCTCGTTGATACCCATCCCCGTGACCGCACTAATCGCAAAAAATGGTAAGCCGCGTTCATCCGCGTAAGCCTTTAGTTCTTCACTGCTTTCGGCAACCTCTGGAATATCGATGCGGTTGAGTACAAGTATCTTCTCGACACCCGCAAGCTCGGGATTATGAAGAGCCATCTCATTCTCAATCGCTTCAAAATCCGAAATTGGGTCTCGTCCCTCTTCCTCGATGGCGACAGTGACAAGATGGCAAATGCGTTTAACGCGTTCTACATGCCTCAAAAATTGAGTCCCAAGTCCCGCGCCTTGATGGGCATCGACGATAAGCCCCGGAACATCCGCCACCACAAAGTGGTCGGCAATACCGAATTTAACAACGCCTAGGTTGGGCACCAAAGTCGTAAAGGGATACGCCGCAACCTTAGGCTTGGCGGCAGAGATATGAGCAATAAGCGATGACTTCCCTACGCTGGGCATACCCACCAGGCCAACATCCGCCATCAGTTTCAGTTCCAAACGTATATTACGCTCGGTCCACGGCTCGCCGGGCTGCGCGTAACGAGGCGTCTGATTAACGGACGACTTAAAGTGCGCGTTACCTTTCCCCCCTCGGCCACCTTTCGCCACAACAATCTCGGAGTCAGGCTGATTCAAATCGGCCAAGAGGTCGTTGCTATCAGCATCGTAAACAACCGTACCCACCGGTACATAGAGAGCAGCTTGCGCCCCATGCTTCCCGGTCATTTGGTTTCCTTCGCCTGGCGCACCATTACCCGCAAGGTGTCTGGGCTGAAATTTGTAGTCTAGTAGAGTGGACCGCTGGGCATCAGCGCGAATGACAACATCGCCACCGCGCCCCCCATTTCCACCGTTGGGACCGCCCTGGTCGACGTACTTTTCCCGTCGGAATGCGACACATCCCGCGCCACCCTTGCCTGAGCGCACAAAGATAGTAGCTTCGTCAATAAACTTTGACACGACGTTCTAGATTGGAAGGTAGAAGAGGGCCTTGAGAAAGGCCCTACGAATTACGCAGACGCGATATCGATAGAAGCGATGGTACGGCCTTTTGATTGGCTGAACCGAACTACGCCGTCCTTCAGTGCGAAGAGCGTGTAATCGCGACCTAGGCCAACATTCACACCAGGGTGAATCTTAGTACCAACCTGGCGAACCAGAATGCTGCCTGCGCTTACAGTCATACCGTCTGAGCGCTTAACGCCACGGTATTTAGGATTAGAATCGCGTCCGTTCTTGGTAGAACCCTGACCTTTTTTGTGTGCCATGACTTAATTACCCCTGAATCTCAACGATCTCAATCTGAGTGAAGTGTTGACGGTGACCAATAGTCTTATGAAAGCCCTTACGACGACGGCGCTTAAATACGCGAATCTTAGGACCTTTATCGTGCTTAACAATTTTCGCCGTCACTGTTGCGCCAGCAACATGAGGCGTTCCAACTTGTACCGCATCGCCATTCGCGAGAAGCAGTACGTCTTCGATCTTAATTTCTGAGCCTTCAGCTACATCGAGGAGGTCGACGTTAAGGCGCTCGCCCTTCACGACCCGATGCTGCTTGCCACCACTACGGATTACAGCGAACATTTTAATTCCTTTCATGCGAGGCGGCTCTACAGCGCTTGTTTGCCCCGATTCATCGAGAGGATCGCGCAATAGAATGAGCGCTCCATGTTGTCAAGCTATCCTCTGCCGACGATTTCAGGCGTAGGATCGATTGACATCAATTAGAATACCTCGATAGTCACTCCTTCTTGGTTTTGTCAAAGTAAGGAGAGGAAAGAGATGAAAATATTCATAGATTCTGCTGTGGTAGAAGAAATCAGCGAGGCCGAATCTTGGGGGATCATCGATGGTGTGACAACCAACCCCTCTTTAATTGCCAAAAGCGGCCGGGACTTCAAAGAAGTGATTCATGAAATCACTTCCATCGTTGATGGCCCAATATCAGCTGAAACCGTCGCCCTCGACTCAGAGACTATGCTCAAGGATGCCCGAGACTTTGCCACGTGGCACCCGAATATCGTCGTCAAAATTCCATTGACGGCCGAGGGACTCAAGGCCGTCAAGATTCTCTCTGCAGAAGGGATCAAGACCAATGTCACGCTCTGTTTTTCCGCTGCCCAGGGCCTTTTGGCCGCCAAAGCGGGCGCAACGTACGTCTCACCATTTATGGGACGCCTGGACGATATCTCTCACAGCGGCCTCACACTTATCGAAGAGTTGGTAGAACTTTATGAGATCCATGGGTTTGCAACTGAAGTCCTCGCCGCGAGCATCCGCTCTCCGCGTCATGTTGTCGATGCTGCGCTTGTGGGGGCTCATGTCGCCACAATACCTTTCAAAGTCTTGGGCCAACTCGTGAAGCACCCTCTCACTGACCGAGGCCTTGAGCAGTTCATGGCCGATTGGGAGACAGCAAACGGGTAGGCTAATTCGCACATGGTGCGAAGCATTCTTCGCACCACCGAAAAATAGTTCAATAAAAACCATGGATATTTTTGGCACGTCTCATGCTGCTACCAAGCCGTAACAGCAAGAGGGCCCGACAATGAATTCCAGCAATCTCTCCGTTTTAGCGAGTGCAGTCCAACCGAAGCCGTTGAGCGACCTGCCGACCCAAAAGCCTGACCCGAGTAAAATTGCAGTGCTACTCAATCGCAATGCCCGTCGAGTGACCGATCGGGTTATGCGAAAGATCGAACAGATCGCTGGAAGCGAGAATGTCTACTACTCGAGGAATCTCGACGAGGCAGAAGCCTTTTGCCGCGAGATCGTCCAAAAGGGTTATGGAACCGTGGCCTGCGGCGGTGGTGACGGAACGCTCAGCGGCGCGATCAACATGATTCGAACCTATGTCGACGAGGCCAACGCGTGGCGCATGGAGCGTCATCAGCGACTCGGTGAAGCCCAAACCCTCCTTGAAATGCCACGCTTTGCGTTCTTACGACTCGGAACCGGTAACGCAATGGCCGGGGTCGTCGGAGCTCAAAACCCGCTCGAGGATGTACGTCGACTGATCGATTACGTTCCAAGTCGAACCTATAAGCTCCCCTTAGTGAGAGCCGGTAACGAACTCTGTTTCTTTGCGGGAGCCGGTTATGACTCTGTCATCCTCAACGACTACAATTGGATGAAGCAGAACACACGTCATCCGTTAACTCGAGGCGTTATGCACTCTGTGATCGGCTACCTCGTTGCTGCGATCACCAGAACTGTTCCAAACGCCCTTGCAGGTAATCTAGACCTTCGGGCACGAATCACGTCGACTGGCCCCGCCTATTACGTCGATCCTCGCCGTGGCGATGCAGTCATCGAATTAGACGTTTCTAGAACCCTCTTCGAAGGTTCGACCAAGATGATCGCTGCAGGTACCCATCCCTATTTCGGCAGTGGTTTTAGAATCTTTCCATTCTCAAACATCATGCCTGGCATGATGAATTTGCGGATCGCTTCGCTTGGGCCTTTAAGCGCGCTGAGTAATCTTCCGTCGATCTGGAAAGGCCATTACCGAAACCCGGACCGCATCCTCGACTTTCTGGTAAGCGAGGTACACGTCGAGCTCGATAAGCCGTTCCCATTCCAACATTCAGGAGAAGCGGTCGGGGAAGTTGAAAGTTTTACGCTTAAGGTTGATGAGCAACCCATCGAGCTGGTGGATTTTTTCAGCCCCCATACTCTAAGAAGTTAAGTTACGTTCCGCCGGCGTGAGCTTAAGATAGGTTGGGGAAATTTCATGAGCCCCGAGAGGGGCTTCCTGCCGAATCGTCTCAAGCGCTAGACCAATGCCCTCATTGACGGCCAAATGTAAGGGCAACACTTCGCCACGAAAGTCCAAACGTTCTTGAACAACCTCGGGAAGCCAGTTCGATATTAAGACCTCGACTGAGCTCATTTTGAGTGCATGAGCGCAATCGTCAACACTCAAGATTCTGTCCTCAGTCTCACCAGCCATGCGCATATAGACCTCGTCCTGG
>JAYYQC010000266.1:0-10000 GCA_036128675.1 Myxococcota bacterium
CGCGCATCGATAACGACCGCCGTTCGCCGACTCACACGATGTGATTTCTCAAGCCAACGAAGGCTTGAAAGCCCGAAGATCTGAATATCACCCGCGGCGGCAAGCCCTTTTGCTGTCGCAGCAGCAACGCGGACGCCCGTAAACGAACCTGGACCCAAGCCTAAGACCAATCCGGTAAGAGTCTGGAGATCTTTGGTGGTCATCCACGTCTCGAGAGTTTCAACCAACCCCTCGGAGGCCCGGGTTGAGCTGTCAAATGTCGTTGAAATGACCTCACCGCTCGGCTTAACCCAAATGAGGCACCCGTCGTCGAATGAGGTATCAAAGATAAGAACCCCGCCAGGCATAAGTGAGAGGAGTTCAGCAACTTGCTGCTCTGCTACAGACATCACTTTATCCCAGAATGAACCGAACCACGTCGTTGCTAACAGCCACAACCATAAGTGTGAGCAACAAAGCTAAGCCAATCATGTGACCGATTTCACGAGCACGCATAGAAGGCGGCTTACGGCGTATAGCCTCGAATGCGTAAAACATTAAATGGCCACCATCGAGAACTGGAATAGGCAACAGGTTCAGAAGCCCTAGATTGACACTAATAAATGCCAAGGTTGACCAGAACGTACCCCAGCCTCGGTCCGCACTCTGCTCGGCAATAACGAATAGCATAATAGGACCGCCGACATTATCGATCGATACGCTGCCACCTATCAACTTCCAGAAGCCGATACCGATGACTGAGAAATCTCTTCCAACCCGTGCCCAGGCACGCTCCGCAGATTCGAGAAAGCCCACATCTCGCTCGAAGCGATAGGCCGACAAGGTCGCTATAGCGTTCTTCGCTCCGAATACGACTTCCTGACGCTTTCCTCGGACTGGGTCCGATACATCTTTTGTTGCCAGTGAGAGCGGAACCTTAAGGCGGGTCTGACCTCGTTGAATCTCGAATTCAAATTTACTTCGCGCGTCCTCCTGCTGAAGAGTCGCCAGATCCATCGCCCAGACATCAATCACTTTGGTCGACGAAGGTTCCGTCGGTATGGGTTGTCCATCGACGAACGGATAGACGCTAACATTCAAGAGTCTATCACCTGGTTTTAAGCCTGCTGCATGGGCTGGTGTCTCTGCCTCGACCTCCGCGATGACCGAATCCAACGCGGTGATTCCGGTGTAACCTTGTTCTGCGTAGGTCACGCTCGTCCAAGCGTCCACCGATGCAAAGTCCGGAGCAACCTCCGCTGGCCCGATTGTTGCCGTCGATTCCTCGCCGTCACGGTTGTAGACAAGCGTCAGAGTATCGTTCTTAGCCTTGGAAAAGGTTCGCCGAAGGTCTTGCCACGCTTCGACGGGTATTCCGTCTACCGATACAATGAGGTCGCCATTCTGGAGGCCTGCTTGGGCCGCCGGACTCGTGGGATCAACCACCGCGATCAGAGGCTTCACATAGCTGAGCGAAATACCAACTTTGCCGCGCGGCTCCATCTCACCAAACGGATTCATTTCATCAACTGGCTTTGGAACCAGTGAGAATGACTGGCTCTCGCCTTGGCGGTCAACTGTCACGGAGATTCGCTCTCCCGGCCTTCCGCCGATACCTTCCCCGATGTCTTCCCAAACTTGGGTCGCCATGCCGTTGATGTGGGTGATTTTATCCCCCGGACGGATACCTGCCTCATAAGCTGCGCCGGTTCGACTTACGACACCGAGTTTCGTGTCGCTAAAGGTCTGCGTCCCAATAAAAAGGGCCTGATAAACAACTGCAGCAAGAAGAAAGTTTGCGATGGGTCCTGCTGCGACGACTGCGGTACGTTGCCACAAGGGCTTCGCAGCCAGAGATCTGGAGTAATCTTCCTCCGGATCCTCATTTTCTCCCGGTTGTTCACCCAGCATTTTCACGTACCCCCCCAGCGGGAGCAGGGCGATACGATAGCGGGTTTCCCCTTTTGTAAAAGCGATGAGCTCTGGCCCAAAGCCTAAAGAAAACGCGTGAACCTTAACGCCACACCACTTCGCTACTGCGAAGTGGCCCAACTCGTGGAAGAAGACCAGAGTGCCGATAAAGAGTGCAAAAATAAGGATATTGCTGATAGCGTCCATGACTGTACTTTCAGGGCGGAAATGCACTCCGTCAAGGGAGCCAAGCCCTCTCTGTTAGAAAAGTGTCAGATAAAGGTAGACCGCTCCTGCAGAGAACATCACCCCATCAAATCGGTCCAAAACTCCACCATGACCAGGGATTAACTGGGAGCTGTCCTTGATACCGGTACTGCGCTTTAAAAGGGATTCACCAAGGTCACCAATCGCTCCGACCACTGCGGCTATAACACCCAATCCAAAGGCTTCGACCTGACTGAGTGAAGGCGCAAAAAGTTGCTGGACAATCAGACCAACTAGGCCCCCGCAGATGACACCGCCAATAGCACCTTCAAGTGTCTTTTTCGGGGAAACAAGTTCGAAGAGTTTCCGCTTCCCAAGCGCCTTGCCCGCAAAATAGGCCCCTGTATCAGATCCCCATGTGCAGAAAATCGCAGCGAGACAGAACCCCAGCCCTTCATCCATATCCCTGAGACGTCCAAGCATCGGAAGCAACACCCCTGCATACGCCATCGCCAAGAGCAGGTTGGATACACGATGATGGGCACCCTCCAGAGGTGCGGGCGACTTCAATACCGCTAAGAAAGCCAGCAGGCTGACCAACACCAGGATCGCCAGAGCGTTGTCGATGTACCCGAGCGCAGAACCCGCAATCGCAGAGGTACCCAGGTAACCAACCAATGCCTCGAAGGGGCGCTCCGCGATTCCGAACATCCGCGAGAGTTCCCAAAACGCGAGAAGCGCTAATAGAGCGCAAACGCCATGTAACCAGAGGCCGCCAACATATACGACACCCAAAAGCGCCGGAGCGAATACCGCAGCGGACAAAATACGTGTTTTAAGCATACGATTTTTTCACTGCAACATTACGGTTGAGTTCCGTGATGCCACCGAACCGACGTTGACGCTTGCCAAAATCGGTCAAAGCCTCGTAAAGATGGCGCTCTGAGAAATCCGGCCAAAAAACCTGTGTAAAGTAGAGCTCGGAATACGCCGACTGCCAGGCAAGAAAGTTACTCAAACGACGCTCGCCAGAAGTTCGAATCAAGAGGTCTGGATCGGGCAGATCAGAAGAATCTAATCGGTTCCGGATCGTGTCCTCATCAATTTGATGTGGCTCAATTGCACCTGAAGCAACTTCCGACGCGATTGCCTGAACGGCTCTGGTTAACTCCTCACGTCCACCATAATCCAAGGCCAACGTTAAGCGCATTCCGTCATATTTTTCGGTAACACTACAAAGACGCTGCACAGCTTTACGCGTCGCGGAAGGCATCCGATCAAGTTTCCCGATTACCTGAAGCTGAACATTGTTCTTGATCAAGGTCTCTTCTTCACGTCCGCAAAAATCGTAGAGCAGTTCCATCAGGCCTGTAACTTCGGCCAGCGGTCTCCTCCAATTTTGTGACGAAAACGAATAGAGAGTGAGATACTCAATCCCAAGCCGACAAGCCTCAGTCGTAATTTTTCGTACAACAGATGCCCCCTGACGATGCCCCGCTAAACGCGGCAAACCCCGTTGCTGCGCCCATCGCCCGTTGCCATCCATGATGATGGCGACATGTTTAGGTATAACCTGATGTTCCGGGTCTGCCTCGGGATCTATGTATTTTATCTCTTCCATTTTGAGAGCCTTAGACTGCGAGAATCTCGGCTTCTTTTGAATCGAGGACACTATCAATGTCGGTAACGGCCTTGTCGACGGCACCCTGGACCTGGTCAAGCGCTCGCTTCAGGTCATCCTGTGAGAGTTCCTTCTCCTTTTCGGCTTCCTTGAGGAGATCATTGGTCGACCGGCGGTGATTTCGGACCGCGATTTTGGCATCTTCTCCGCGGGCTCGAGCCTGCTTAACCAAATCTTTACGGCGTTCTTCAGTCAGTGCTGGCAGCGGAATGCGAATGAGGTCGCCGTCATTTTGTGGGTTCAGCCCTAATCCTGCAGCAATGATCGCTTTCTCTATGGCCCCGATAAGGGTCTTCTCCCAAGGCTTTACACTCAACATCCGAGGCTCGGGCGCTGAAAGCTGCGCACACTGGCTGAGGGGCGTAGGCGAGCCGTAGTAATCAACCCGCACGTCGTCGAGGATTGAAACGTTTGCGCGTCCAGTCCGCAATTTCCCGAGCGCGTTCAACATAGAGCGCTTCGCGCCCTCAATGCCTTCATTCAATTCTTCTAGTGCTTCATCTACGATTGTCATTTATGCCCTCGAATTTCTTTGTCAAAGCAGCCATTTAGATTCCTGAAACCGGCGGTGGCTGGCGGTCGAGGGTACCTACCAAGGTACCTACTTTCTCGCCAAGCACTGCCCGACGAATATTACCTTTTTCATACAGATTAAACACAATAATGGGCATTTGGTTATCACGACACATCGCAATAGCCGTGGAATCCATCACATTGAGCTGGTGCTGTAAAACCTCGGAGTGTTCGAGCGTCTCGTAGCGCTTCGCATCTGGATTAGTGGCCGGATCACTATCGTAGACACCGTCGACTTTCGTTGCTTTGAGAATAGCCTGACACTGCATTTCCATCGCTCTGAGAGAGGCTGCGGTGTCCGTTGTGAAGTAAGGGTTACCAGTGCCCGCTCCAAAAATAACGACCCGCCCCTTTTCGAGATGGCGAATCGCTCGACGGCGAATATACGGCTCTGCAATTTCTTTGATCTCAAGCGCCGTTTGAACGCGCGTCTTTAATCCTTGGGCTTCCAGGGCATCTTGGAGAGCCATCGAATTGATGCAGGTCGCGAGCATCCCCATATAATCGGCTGAAGCCCGGTCCATACCTTGAGCACTTGCTCGGACGCCTCGGAAGATATTGCCACCACCGATAACGATTGCGACCTCAACCCCTAATTCTGTCACTTCGCGGATCTGTTCGGCGATAGATTCAAGTACAGGGGGGCTAATCCCGTAGCCTTGGTCTCCTTGCAAAGCCTCGCCAGAAAGTTTGATTAAAATACGTCGAAAGTGTGGTTCAGCCATGTGAGCTCTCATCCTGTTGAAGGCGGGAAGACGGCTCGGGTTTAATCAGGGCGGTATTCCATGTCAAGCTATGACAAAGGAGACCCATTTCGAATGCACCGAAGAGATCGCCCCATCATTATGATCACCACCGGCTCTAAGAACTACACCGACCGTCGCGGCAGCCCGGCGACAGATTGGGTCGTGTCGGACCTCTATGCCAAACGAGTAGACCAGGCCGGTGGCTTAGGACTTGCAGTTGGGCCACTGAAAAATGGCGAGAGAGAAAGTGAACGTCTCGAGGCTATATGCCGCACAATGAACGGACTCCTCTTGACCGGTGGGGCCTTTGACATCCCCCCGGACTTATATGGGGCACCCGTTCATCCGAAAAGTGGCCCATTCAATCACCCGCGTACTCAACTCGAGCTTGAGCTCCTCCGAGCTGCAATTCGAGACTCGAAGCCTGTGCTGGGTATATGTGGAGGTATGCAACTACTTAACGTCGCGTTTGGGGGTACGCTCACTCAAGATCTTTCATTGCTCAAAGCGCCTCTTCAGCATGAGCAGAGTGAGCCTCGATCGGAGGTCGGCCATGATGTGGAGATTCTGAGAAACACACTCTTGGCCGATGTTATTGGAAGTTCTCAACTAGGCGTTAACTCGACACATCATCAGGTCATTGGCGACCTTGGCAGCGACCTCGTGGTCTCGGCTTGTGCGAGCGATGGTTTTATCGAAGAAATCTAATCTAAGAGTCATCCTTTTATCAGGGGCGTACAATGGCATCCGGAAGCGATGGCCGTGCCCGAGCAACAACGGCTCTTCGAGCGCTTCGTTTATGAAGCTATGAGGTTGGCTTAACCGGCAGCTTCCACGCCAGGGGCTAGGTTTTCAAACCGAACAAATTCGTTGAAGAACTTTAGTTTTACCGTACCCACTGACCCATTACGCTGCTTACCAATGATCACTTCGGCGACGCCTTTGTCTTCTGTCTCCGGGTGGTAATACTCATCGCGGTAAACAAACGCGATCAAATCCGCATCCTGCTCAATCGCACCTGATTCACGTAAGTCACTCAGCATCGGGCGCTTATCGGTTCGAGACTCGACCCCGCGGTTCAACTGACTCAGAGCAATCACCGGGCAGTTTAGCTCACGTGCAAGTGCCTTGAGACCACGTGAAATTTCTGAGATTTCCTTTTCGCGCCCTTCATTGCCGCCGCGTCCATGCATCAGCTGAAGATAATCAATGACGATAAGGTCGAGAGCTTTTTGTTCCGTTTTGAGACGCCGACACTTCGCGCGCATCTCCAAGACATTCAGAGCGCCGGTATCATCGATAAACATCTTCGCAGCATTTAAGTCGCCGGCAGCTTCGGCCAGGCGGCTCCAATCGGCTTGCTGGAGAGCACCCTTCCTGAGTCGATGCCCTGAGATGCGTCCATGGGAACAAAGCATACGCATCACCAGACTGTCTTTGGACATCTCTAGCGAAAACACTGCGACCACTTTCTTGTGATTCAACGCCGCGTTCTGCGCCATATTGAGCGCCAACGCGGTCTTTCCCATCGAAGGTCGGCCTGCAACGATAATTAAATCGCTTGGCTGAAGCCCAGCAGTCATCTCATCAAACTTCGCAAATCCGGTTGGGCAACCTGTGATCGCTTGCTTTTGCTCATAGAGCTTTTGGATATGATCAACCGCGCCGCGGACAAGGTCACCAATCGGGCTAAACGCTTTCTGCTCTCGATTACTCGTGATCTCGAAAATCTTGGACTCAGCTTTGTCTAAGAGATCTGAGACGTCTGTGGTTCCTTCATAGCCAGCAGATGAGATGGAATTGGCCACGCTAATCAAGCTGCGCATCAACGCGTGCTTCAAAACAATGCCCGCATGGTATTCGATATTGGCTGCACTTGGGAGGCGATTGGTCAGCTCAGTGAGATAGGCACGACCACCGACACTCTCAAGCTCACCTTTTGCTTCTAAGCCCGAGGCCACTGTGATCTCGTCGACTGGCTCGTTTTCCTCGGCCAGCCCAACAATAACCTCGTAGACTTTCGCATGGGATGGACGGTAAAAATGCGCCGCTTTCAACTTCCCAAACACGTCATTGGAAGCAATTGGGTCGATCATTAGCGCGCCGAGTACCGAACGCTCAGCATCGATGTCCTGAGGCGGAATCTTACCGGATATATCTTTCTGCTCGCTCATAACCCACAAATAACTGAGGCGAAGGGGAGCTACAATGCTCGCCTTCGCCTCCAGTCGTTATTCGACGGAAAATTCCGCCTTATTTTTTAAACTTCGAAATTACTCGCCAGCAATCGTAAGCTTAAGTGTTGCTTCCACACCGTGGTGAAGCTTCACGGCTACTTCGTAGCTGCCAAGTGCCTTGATAGGCTCAGCGAGATGAATCTGACGACGGGCAATTGTATAGCCCTTGTCAGAGAGCGCCTTCTCGATATCGATCGTCGTGACCGAACCGAAAAGCTTATCTTGCTCGCCAGCCTTGCGGTTCAGCGTAAGCTCGAGACCAGAGAGAACCTTTGCGAGGCTCTCTGCTTCTCCAAGCTCCTTAGCCGCACGGTGGGTAGCAATACGCTTATCATGCTCAAGCTGTGCAACGTTGGTGCTTGAAGCCAACTTCGCAAAGCCATTGGGGATCAAAAAGTTGCGTGCATAACCGTTCTTTACGTTTACCAAGTCACCGGTTGAACCGAGATTTGGAACACTCTTCATCAAAATAACTTGCATCGTAGTCTTCCTCTCTCAGCTTACGCTGTTTCTTCGGTATCGTCAGACGCTGCTTCATCGGCAGGCGCTTCTTCAGTTACTTCTGCCGCAGCTTCCTCGACAGGTGCTGCTTCAACCGCTTCTTCTTCTGCATCTTCTGCTTCATAAGAAGGTCGAACGTATTCAACAACTTCGCGTGAGTCAGCAGTTACTTCGTCTTCGACCTTAACGGTAAGGAAGCGAAGGAACGCGCTTGAGATTCGAATGTTTCGCTCAAGTTCCGCTACCAGACCACCAGCACCGAGGTACTGTGCTTGGACATAGATTCCGCGGTTGTACTTCTGGATGTCGTACGCGAGGCGCTTTCGACCCCAGTGCTCAACATTAAGAAGCTTTCCGCCTTCCTTAGACACAACGTCACGGATGCGGTCGAGCGCCGCTTCGATATCGTCGCCACCAAGGTCTGGCTTCAGAATTACGGTAGTTTCGTATTCATTCATCAACATGTTTGTCTCCAGTCACGAACAAAGGGCCGCGGCATAATGCCGCGACCGACTAGTTCTAAATTAGCCCGCTATCAAACGATAAACGGTGCGATTACAAGTGCTACAACACTCATCAGCTTGACGAGGATGTTTAGCGCTGGGCCTGAGGTGTCCTTAAAGGGGTCGCCAACAGTATCACCACACACGGCAGCTTTATGGGCATCTGAACCTTTTCCACCGAATTGTCCACCCTCGATGTACTTTTTCGCGTTATCCCAAGCGCCACCAGCGTTTGATTGGAAGATCGCGAGGAGAACACCGCTTACGGTTACGCCAACCAAGAGGCCCGCGAGAGCTTCTTTGTCGTAATAGCCAACAATTACCGGTGAGATTACCGCGATAAGGCCCGGAACGACCATTCGCTTAATCGCCGCCGCAGTCGCGATATCAACGCACTTCGCGTATTCAGCTTCTGCCTTACCTTCCATCAGACCAGGAATTTCACGGAACTGACGGCGAACTTCGTTGATCATATCGAAGGCCGCTTCGCCAACCGCGGTCATCGCGAGTGCAGAAAAGAGGTATGGCAGCATTGCGCCAATCAGAACACCGGAGAGTACAATCGGCTTTGCAACGTTGATGGTCTCGATCTGTGCCGAAGTAGTGTAGGCACCGAAAAGTGCGAGAGCGGTGAGCGCTGCCGAGCCAATCGCGAAACCCTTACCAATTGCCGCGGTTGTGTTACCGACAGCGTCGAGCTTATCGGTGCGACCGCGAACCGATGGGTCAAGTCCGGCCATTTCGGCGATACCACCAGCGTTATCAGCAATCGGGCCGTAAGCATCAACCGCAAGCTGGATACCAGTGGTTGAAAGCATTCCAAGCGCTGCCATTGCGATGCCGTAAAGACCACCGAAGTGGAAGGACACGAGAATCGCGATAACGATGAGGATGATTGGGCCGACAGTTGACTTCATTCCGAGGGCTAGACCCGCAATGATGTTGGTCGCTGCACCGGTTTGAGAATCCTTAGCCACACCTTGTGCTGGGGAGGTTTGGTCAGAAGTGTAAAACTCGGTGACCTTACCGATCAGAATGCCTGCGAGGAGACCAGCAACAATCGCGAATACAACTCCGCTCCATTCAATGACGGTGCCATTGAAGTTCATTGGCTCAGGCAGAAGCTGAGATGCAGCACCAGCCGTCGCTGCGATCATAAGTGCGCCTGCGATATACATACCCATGTCGAGTGCGTGCTGTGGGTTGCCGCCTTCCTTCGTCTTGACGAAGAAAGTACCGATGATTGAGCAAACAATACCGATAGCTGCCACGAGCAGTGGGAAGAAGATTGCGCTCTTAAGAGCTTCCGCTTCGGCACCAGAAGATACAGCCCATGCAGATGCTGCAAGCGCCATGGCTGCGATGATTGAACCAACGTATGATTCGAAAAGGTCAGCGCCCATACCCGCGACATCACCGACGTTGTCACCAACGTTGTCCGCGATAACCGCTGGGTTACGTGGGTCATCTTCAGGGATGCCTGCTTCAACTTTGCCGACGAGGTCAGCACCGACGTCAGCCGCCTTGGTGAAGATACCGCCACCAACACGTGCGAAAAGTGCAATTGAAGAAGCCCCCATCGAGAAGCCGGTAACAACTGAGACGATGCGACGCCAGTCGGTGCCTTCTGAGCCTGCGAGGATTCCGGTCTGGTAGAAGATG
>JAYYQC010000267.1:0-10000 GCA_036128675.1 Myxococcota bacterium
ATCGCCAAGCCCGAGACGCCAAGGACACCGAGACCAACAACGCTCATTCCCATGACAGTACCGCCAGAGAAAGCAACGGTAAGAGCTTCGCTTAGACCTTTACGTGCCGCATTGGTCGTACGAACGTTCGCAGAAGTTGCGATGCGCATACCGAAATAACCAGCGAGTCCGGAGCAAATTGCACCCAAGATGAATGCGACTGCAACGAGCCAGTGGGATTGGGCACTCGTCGAACCTGAGTAACCGAGGAAAACTGCGACGACTAGCGCAAAGACCGCGAGAATTTTGTACTCACGGCTAAGGAACGCCATAGCACCATCACGGATGTGACCAGCAATGGTACTCATCTTGTCGGTGCCGACTTCTTGCTTGCTAATCCAAGCTGACTTGGTGAATGCGAATACGAGCGCAGCTACTGCAGCCACGGGCGTAAACATAAATAATTGCTCTGCTAAAGACACTTGGGGTCTCCTCCGTTGGGTTTATCTGAACGTCTATTAAACTTGTTCATAGCCGCCGAAAATCCGTGTTTGACTATCATTCCTATGGCTTCACAAGTGCGTACCGTTGCTTCGTCGAGAAGTGGTTCCTCGTCCGCTCTAAAGCGAGACAAGACCCACTTGGCTCCCTCCCAGCCCTTTGGCGGCCTTCCTACACCGATTCTCAGCCTTCCGAAATCCCTTCCGGAAGAATTCATGATCGAACGAAGACCATTATGACCTCCGTGACCGCCTCCGAACTTTAAACGCACGTCTCCGAGCTCGAAATCAAGCTCATCGTGCACAACGATTAAATGCTCTGGAGGAAGTTTATAGAACGACAGCGCTGGACTGACCGAATCTCCGGAGAGATTCATGAAAGTTTGAGGTTTGAGCAGGACGAGGTCCTCACCGCCGAGCTTACCCTTGGCGACAAGGCCTTTTTTCCAGGCCTTCCAGGGCGTCGCTCCGATCTGAGAGGCGAGCACATCGACGATATCAAAGCCGATATTGTGCCGCGTCCCGTCGTACTCGCGTCCGGGATTTCCCAATCCTGCTACGAGTCGCATCAACCTGCTCCCTCAAACCGTCTCTTACTTACCAGCCGCTTCCTTCTTAGCTTGCTGCTCAAGCTGCCCGCGCTTCGGTGCAGCAACCATGCAGACTGCGTGGTTATCTTCAGCAGCCGGCTTCACGCCTTCTGGTAGGTCGAGGTTTTCGAGTCGGATAGACTCACCTGCATCGAGATTGGTGATATCGATAACGAGCTTGTTCGGGATAGTTCCAGGTCGGCCCACCAGGTCGACGTTACGACGAAGCTGACGGAACTTACCGCCTTTGACAACACCTGCTGGTCGTCCAGTCATCTCTAGGTCGGTACGTAGGGTAACGTCTTTTGACATATCAACAGCCCAGAAATCGATGTGCTGAACATCACGATTGAAACGGTCTACCTGGATATCCTTGATCAATACAGGGATCTTTTGACCGCCCTCGACATCGATATGGTAGAGGTGTGTACGACCGAAGTGCTTACGGCCTTCGACGAAGTCTTTGGTGCTTACTGAAACATGAAGAGGCTCCTGCTGTTGTCCATAAACAACAGCTGGAAGGCGTCCTGCCGCGCGTAGCTTACGCGCTCCGCCTTTTGAGCTTGGTGAACGTGCTTCTGCTTTAAACACATCTTGAAAGTTTGACATTGTATTCTCCTTAGCGGCTCGCTTTTTACGAACCTAGACAAACAACGAGCTGACAGACTCACCGTAATGAATCCGTCGGATCGCTTTCGCGAGTAACCCTGCAACCGAGACCACTTCGAAGCGGCCGCTTGCGATGGCTTCTTCGGAGAGTGGTACGGTGTCACTCACTACTACTTTGTTAATTGCGGATTCTGAAATCCGCGCGATTGCTGGGCCAGAAAGTACTGGGTGGGTAGCGTAGGCTGTTACCGACTTTGCACCCTTCTCAACCAACGCATTGGCTGCTTCGGTGAGCGTTCCGGCAGTATCGATCATATCGTCGAGGAGCACCGCATTGAGTCCCTCAACATCACCTACGATGTTCATCACCTTGGCAACGTTAGCTTGTGGACGGCGCTTATCGATAATTGCCAAGTTAACACCGAGGCTCTTTGCGTAAGACCGAGCGCGTTCAACACCACCGGCGTCCGGGGAGACGATGACGCAGTCCTCGGTAAAGCCAGAGCGCTTCATATGCTCTAGCATCACCGGCTTAGCGAAGAGGTGGTCGTAAGGGACATCGAAAAAGCCTTGAATCTGTCCGGCGTGGAGGTCGACTGAGAGGACCCGGTCGGCACCGGCGGAGGTGAGTAGATCAGCAACCAGCTTCGAGGTAATCGGTGTTCTTGGGCTGACTTTTCGGTCCTGACGGGCATAGCCGTAATAAGGGATGACCGCGCAGATACTCTTGGCTGATGCACGCTTGAACGCATCAATCATGATGAGCATTTCCATCAGGTTTTCGTTGGCCGGAGGACATGTCGACTGGATGATAAATACGTCGGCACCACGGACATTCTCACCGATCTCGACAAACATCTCACCATCGGAGAATCGCGTCGAACGGATCGCTCCGAGCGGAAGATCAGCGACCTCGCTGATTTTACGCGCGAGACTTGGGTTAGAGTTCCCGGCAAAGAGCTTAATTGAATGGTCAGTCGGCATGACGTGGCGGCCTTTCAGTGTGGGTGAGAAGTGGTTGGGGTACTAGGACTCGAACCTAGGAATGCCGATACCAAAAACCGGTGCCTTACCAACTTGGCGATACCCCAACAGTACTTCACACTGCTGTTGCCGGACCCCTTTGACGGATGCTCCGACGCGGCGCGCCGGATATACCGAGTGCACTTCTGAGTGTCAAATAGATTTCAAGCATTACGGCTCAACCGGATGTAGGTGCGAAAGATGAGAGGATCGTCACACTCTAACCACCGAATTTCCCTTGAGCACTCGACGGGATAGGATTTGTCGGCAATACTCTTACATCATGAGCTTAGCCACCGTCCTAACTGCCGATCCTGTCGAGGCACTTGCCCAAGACCTTGCCGATGACTGTGCCCGTTTGGCCCAGAAAAGCGTCGCTGTCTACACGAAGGACGAAGCACTGAAATCGATGAGGGAGCTCAAACCTACACTTGCGGTGATTGGATGCGAACTGGGAGGCGACCAGCCGATACATTTCTTCAGAGAGCTCCGAGATGCATCACCCAACACCCAGATCCTGGCCTCGTTTAGAGAGTTATCGGTATCACTGATGGATCAAATCACCGATGTGGGGGTCAGAGGATTCGTCCCAACACCGGTTCCTAGAACTGATATTTATCAATTCATCACCGAAACTTTCCGTATCCGCACACGTGTGCACCCTAGATTTCCGATCCGACTTGAGATCAAGCGCCCCGATGGCGTGGTTCTCGGGCACAGTAAGAACTTATCTCCAACCGGACTATCGTTTGAGACCTCACAACTCTCGGGGGTTAATCAATCGCTGATGTTGGTGATGGACCTCGAGGATGAACACCCACCGATACGACTGCGTACTCGCTTACTGAACATCGAGGGTAAGCCACCCCGGTGCACGGCGCGTGGTTTCTTTGAGAACGTCCGCAGCCCAGAACAAAAGCGTATCCAGCGCTTTCTTGAAAAATTAGAGGCCGAAGGCGTCCGCCCCCTCTAGCGTTACTTGCTGAGTTCCCAACATTCAGTTACCTCCCGATACATGAGATATCATCTATCGTTGCTCGCCTATCTTAGTGTTCTTGTCTTCGCGATTGCACCTCTCTCAGCGTACGGGTTACCCGCATCTGGAACTCAATATGCCGTTGCATCGGCACATCCTCTAGCAACCAAAGCCGGTGTCGACATGCTAGAGCGTGGCGGCAATGCGGCTGACGCTGCGACCGCAGTCGCATTCGTTTTGGCTGTTGTAGAGCCGTATTCCTCCGGCCTCGGAGGCGGCGGGTTCGCACTGACGCACTTCGGGTCTCAGGTATCCTTCCTAGATTTTCGAGAACGGGCACCTCAGGCTGCGACCCGAGACATGTACATCGTCGATGGCAAGCCGCGAAACGACCTATCGAAGAATGGAATTCTCTCGGTAGCGGTGCCCGGGGCTATTGAGGGTTACCTCAGACTTCAAGCTGAACATGGCAAGCTTACCCGTGCGGAAGTGCTCGCGCCGGCGCTCAAATTCGCTCAAGAAGGCTTTCCAGTGACACCTCGATACCAAAAGTACGCTCAATGGAGGCTCGAACTCTTACGCTCAGACGCGCACACTGCATCGATCTTTCTTCAGAAAGACGCCGATGGTGTGTGGCAAGTTCCCGCCATTGGCACGTCCATCGTTCAGGGCGACCTTGCAAAGACGATCGAAGTGCTCTCTGACCAAGGTTCAAAGGCTTTTTATCAGGGTGACCTGGGCAAACGACTCATCTCCGATATCCGCCTGCGTGGCGGTATCCTTACCGACGAAGACCTAAAGAGCTATTCGGCTACGCTCCGTGCGCCCCTCTTTGGCCATTTCAAAGGGCACCTCATTGCATCTTCTCCACCGCCATCCTCAGGCGGCGCGATTATCCTATCCACCCTCGGTGCTCTCGAGCACATCGCAAAACCAGCAAGCCCGCGCGACCCTGCATGGCTTCATGCAACGGTTGAGGCCTGGAAATATGCCTATGCCGACCGCGCGCTCTTGGGGGATACCGACTTTGTCCCCATGGCGAAGCAGCTCCTACCTCGGCTGATCGCGCCGAAACGAACGAAGCGAATCGCCGAAAGTATCGGCCAAGAGACAACCCCTGCACTCGACCTAAAACCTGGAACCTTTGTCGATGCCGCCGGAATCGCTTCAACCGCAGCGCTTGGGTTCGAGGACAATGCAAGCAACGATACAAGCCATCTGAGCGTGGTGGATGCAGATGGAAATGCGGTCTCCATGACAACCACTGTCAACTACAGCTTTGGCTCGGGCCTCGTCGCCCGCGGAACCGGCATTTTACTCAACGACGAGATGGATGACTTTGCTGTTGCACCAGGTGTGCCTAATGCGTACGGAATCGTTGGGTCGGATGCCAATGCAGTCGAACCAGGTAAGGTTCCGCTCTCCTCGATGTCGCCAACCTTCGTTTTTCAGGGCGAGACAGTCCGAAGCGGCCTCCAAATGGTGCTGGGATCACCAGGAGGGTCGCGCATCCCTACGACCGTCATGCAAGGCATCTGGAACCACCTTCTCTTTGGAATGAACGCACAGGATGCCATTAACTTCCCACGTATCCACCATCAGCATCTCCCCGATAAGCTTTTCGTAGAGAGCTACGGCGCTGATCCAGCAACCCTGAAGCAACTCGAAGCGCGCGGTCATCAGCTTGAAGTTGGGCGAACCTGGAGTAACGCAACCATCATTACAATCGATCGCGCGACAGGACGTCTCGACGCGGCAGCGGACCGCAGAGGCGACGGAATGGCGCAAGCCAAATAAAACGCGTCAGCTCCGCTGCCGAGAGCTCGTACCTGCCTACCATACCTACTCCGTAGACCAGGCGCTTAGAAACGAATGGATAGGTGAAATGGACTGCCCTTGGATTTGAAGCCAATCGACGTTCGCAGGAATTGGGCGCGCGCGCATCGTCTAACACGACCAGGGCTTAAGATTCGGACATAAGTTGATGCCCAAAAAACGAAAAGCGCCGGCATGAAGCCGGCGCTCAAGTTCTAAGTTACTCTACCAACTTACTCAACGACAACCGCGCCGGTTGCAGAG
Organism: Myxococcota bacterium; assembly: GCA_036128675.1. Classification (GTDB taxonomy): domain Bacteria; phylum Myxococcota; class XYA12-FULL-58-9; order XYA12-FULL-58-9; family JABJBS01; genus JAYYQC01. The sequence continues at coordinate 5,757 of JAYYQC010000267.1, forward strand.
ACAGGATTAACATCTACTGCCGTACCGCCACTTACAATCATCGAGCGAGTCTGCTGGTGCAGCTCGGAACGAATCTCCTCATTCGCACTCAGGCAGGTCAGGTCATTTTCTGCACACCCTAGGAGCGGTGAGAGATAGGTTCCGAAATCAGCCGCGCTGTCATCGGTGTTGACCTTAACGGCTGCCCGAACCGGCGCACCGTTACCGCCAATCGACTGACGCGCGCGTTCGAGGCCCATGTAGTCAATCAGATAGCTCGAACCAGTAAGAGGTCGAGACGCATCGGCATTTGGGAAGAACGAATCATCTTCAAATTCAAAGATAAGAACGCCGGTTGAATCGGAGATGCCATCAACGAAGTTGAGAGGATCAGCCTGTCCCATAATATTTTGGAAAACATTGAAGTACTGTTCCCAGGTTGCATCGCCCGGGGTTGCGCCAACTGCATCGGCCAAACCAGCAACAAGGGCTGGGCCAAACGTTCCAGACTTCTCAAACGCGTATGCCATGCCGCCGGTTGGCGAAGCAGCAATCACCGACTTGTAGTCGTCGGTCAGCGAAGCGGTAAGGAGTGCAACGACTCCGCCCATCGCGTGACCTGTAATCGCCAGCTTGCCCGGATCGATGAACGGTGTCGATGACTTCCATGCTGATGCTAGGACTTGAAGAAGGCCTGCCTCGGCTGCTACCGCGGCAGCGACTGCGCCGACGTACGCACCGACGCCGAGGACCTCACCACCATCACCTAAACCTTGGCCGATCGCAGCGAATGTCAGACCGACAGCTGTGTTCGTATCGGTGAGCACAGCAGCGCCCGTATCATCCAAGGTTACAATAAGAGCCGCACAATCGCTGACTGCTGCGGCTACGCCGCCAGCCTCACCGAGAAGAACAGTCAAGGTGCCTGCAACGTCGCCACCAGTCGCAAGCGCGGTCTGGAATGCAGCGTATGAGCCGGTGCCACCTTCAAGTGCTGGCGCTCCCATTGATGCAACCAAGCCAGCCGAAACGCCCTCTTGAGCTGAAGCTGCACCCAGTGTTGCGGCGGACGCGCCTGCAAGAATCGCTGGCGACGCGCCTGGATCGGCAACAATTCCGTCGACGATAGCGTTGAGACCAACTGCTTGGTCGTGCAAGTCAAGAATCTGCTGCGTCATGTTAGCAGAGACAGCAGACTCAGACAGTGCGAGCCCATAAGCACCTGCAAGCGCGTTGATAACAGCCTCAGGCATATCAGCGAGTCCTGGTACCAATGCTACAAACGCATCAACTGCGGTATTCCAGCCGTCAAAAGACGCGACGGTTGCAGCCAAGCCAGCATCAGCTGCTTGCGCATTTGCAACGACGGCGTCTACCTTATCCGAGAGAAGGCCACCAACTGCGACAACGTACTCGCCAAACGTTCCTGCATCGGTACTCGCAGGCAGAGCCGCGAGCTCAGCTCGGAAGGTTGCATCATTGACGTCCGGAAGTTCGTATGGAGCAACGGTCACACCGTCTGAGGTTACATAGCCATCGGTAACGCCGAGCGCGCCCAGGGCATCAAGCTGCGCTGCAACCGCGCCCGCGACCGCTGCCGCCGATGAGGTTGGGTCAGCCGCGACCGCTGCCGTTACATCGCTCGCAATGCTAAGCACACCCGCCGCTCGGATCGCGTCGTAAATCGCACCCGACGTCGGGATAACCGTTTCCTCGATCGTGTCACCGTCAAGGTCTAGGCTCGTCGATGTGGTGACGAGTGCCACTGCCGGCGGCGCAGCCACAGTTTGCAAGGTACCCAATGTAATGGCCCCTGCACCACTGACCGGAGCACCGGTCTCATCAAGTACGACAATCGCTTCTTGCGCATCAAGAAGGTCACGAATTGGCCCCGAGACCGGAAGACCGGTAACCGCGTCTGTTTCACCGCCTGGTACGATTGCGAAGGCCGCGTCCGAAATCGCTGATGCCAAGATGGTACCCGTCCAGGTATCAGTCATTTGCGGAATGCTTTTCGCTGCGGCCAAATGGTCTACGACAGCCTGACGAATGTTGTCGCGAACCGTCAACATTGAGGCTGGGTTGAAGAAAGTTGTCGCACCAGCCGGGTCAAGCGTGACTTCCGGATTGATCGCGTAGCGTTCTTTCACGAGGTCACCGGTCTTCGGATACCAAGGAAGCTGCCCGTAGGTATTGGTACCGAATAGGAGGCCGGCCTGGTCCGCCGCAGCAATTCCAGACACCGGAAGGTCAAAACCGATACCAACCACACAATCGTTAGCGCCAGGTGCTGACTCCGAGGAGAACGCATCGGCAAGCGCAAGGATGTTGGTTCGGTTCTGAGTGTTCGTGTGAACAAAGACAGTTGCGGGCCAGCCCTCGGCAGGCTTTGTGCAGCCACTGTTCGCATTTGGTACTGTTATAATGACCGGAAGCACCTCGGTAGAACGCATCTCAGGAGGGCGACCGCCGCCACCAGCGTAATAAAAGCGGGTCGGGAACTGGCCTTGGAGTCCCATCCAAAATCCGCCGACTGGATCTTCTGGGTCTTGGTAAAACGGAACTTCCAATGAGCCTAGAACAATATCGGCGGTACCGCCGAAGCCCGCAACCGACGTATCAGCCAGCGCAACTTCCTGTCCGGCCAGTGTATAGACAGGCATGTCATAGATTTGAGCCGGGTTGTCTGGGAAGAGCAGGCTTCCGAATCCGGTCGGGATCAAAAGTGGCCCTGCCTCGATGGTCGTCGGCTCCATCTCGGAGGCGATTGCCTGGAGCATCAGCGGTCCAGAAGCGATCGTGTAAGCCCAGCTCACGGCTACCGACGAGCTTAGGATACCGTAGGGCTCAACTGCCGATTCAAAGCTCGAGTTGAGTTCGCGCAAGACCTCAAGCGCCTGAGCATTCTCGTCGGAAAAGCTTGACGCCGGAAGTGCGAGCTGGGACTGGCCAGCCTCGTTGAGCAGGGTCTCCTTCATCTGAGAAATGTTGTAAATCAGCTCGCGTTGGATCTGCCGACCATTCACATCAAGAATGTCGGTGGTGACCACGACGACGTAGCTCGTGCCAGGTGCGAGCGGTAGTGTAGGAACGACCGCGATTGTGTCGTACGTCAAACCAGTGGCGACACCGTTGGCGTCTGTTTGCGCCTGTGGGATCACCTGCACGGTGTATTCACCGGGGATGCCGAAGAGAGGGTCCGGGGCTGTGAGCTCGCGGACCACTGATGATGCCTGGAGGAAGAAGCCTTCCAATTCTACTTGGAACACCCGAACGGTATCGCCCGCGATGACGGTGCTTTCGTCCAAGGTACCCGAGAAGCTGGTATAGGCGGTTGCGATGCCCGAGTAACCGTCAAGGGTACTCATCGCCGTCGCCGGGTCACCGAAACCGGCGAAGCCGGGTGCGTTCACATCCGTTGTCGCCGCGTTGAGCGTCCCGTCGGTGGTACCACTGAAGATCAGGTTGGTTGGGAACGGCAACACCGGCGGACTTGCGACCGGGTTGTAGTTCGCAAACACCGTTGGCTGGCTCGGTGGATCAAACTTCTCGCTCATATCCTCAGGAGTCGCTCCCACCTGTACGAGAGGCTGACAACCACCGATTCCTAGTCCCAAGAGTGCACAAAAGGCTAACTTTCGCATAAAACATTCCCCCTATGGTCCCGGTAACAAGTTTCTCAAATCCCTAATTTCGAGAGACATTTCGACCGAGCGCGTTCGTGCGAGTAAAACTGTACTCCCAAACTGGAGGTGCGAGCAATTATCAGGTGAGGATCTTCTGACGGACTATTCGTATTTAAACTGTCCAACGAGCCCCGCGAGCTCGTTTGCCATCATCGACATGTCGGCTGCCGACTCTTCAGTTTCGCGTGCGCCGGACGTCGTATCGGCGGACGCTTTAGCGACATCATCAATATTAGACGCGATCTCAGCGCTTCGCTCCGCTGCGGACTGAACGCGTTCCCCGATCTCCATGACCGTGACGCTTTGCTGCTCAACCGCGCTCGCGATCCCACTTTGAAGTTCAAAGATCTTGTTGATGACTTCTGTGATATTGGCGATCGCGCTCTCTGCTTCCGAAGCTTCGCCTTGAATTGTGCTGACCTTTTGTCGGATTTCATCGGTGGCTTGAGCGGTTGCTTTGGCAAGTTCTTTAACCTCAGTGGCGACAACGGCAAATCCCTTGCCCGCCATGCCAGCCCGCGCCGCCTCGATCGTAGCGTTCAGTGCCAAGAGATTCGTTTGCTCAGCGATCGTTGTAAT
>JAYYQC010000268.1:0-11920 GCA_036128675.1 Myxococcota bacterium
AACTTTCGTTATTTTCCCGATATCGGCGCTACTGTCGGCCAGCTTGGTCATCGTCTGATTCGTCGCAGCGGCCGCTGAAACGGCGCGCTGGGCCACCAGAGCTGCCTCCTGTGCACCTTCGGAGATCTCGCTAATCGAGCTCGTCATCTGCTCGACGGCTTGAGCTGCATGCTGCGAGTTATCACTGACACCGGACGCTCCTCGAGAGACGAGATTTGCTTGATCGGTTGTTCGGTTGGCCACCGAAGTCAGCCTCAACGAGGTCGCAGCCAGGTCTTCAGCAGACAAGGTCAATGTCTCAGTTGTATCGCCAACTGCTCGGATAATGCCTTGAAGCTTTTCAAGAAAGACATTGAACCATTTACCAAGGTCGCCGACTTCATCCCGGGTCTCCACGCGGATTCGACGGGTTAGATCCCCCTCGCCTTCAGCAATGTCCTGAACGCGACTGACCATCCGACGAAGGGGTGTCGAAATGTATCGCGTCGTGACGAATATCATGATCGTCAACGATGCCGTTACGACGACGAGCATTAATATGAGAGCGACACGTCGGTTGTTCTTTGATTCCTGCTCAAGACTATCGAGTTCAACCTGAACGTCGGAACTGAGCGAATCGGCCAGCGCGACAAGATCTTTTTGGATCGTGAGGAGCGCCTCGCGGATCTTCTGAGGATCGACGTCATCATCGAGATCTTCCATATTGGCCATCGCGGTGTAGGCCTTCTCGGCAACTGGCGCGATCTTTTCGATCTGTGCTGCGATCGTTTCTGACTCTTCGGCCCGCTCGACATTGAGTCCATCTTTCGAGGAGATCTCGCGTAGGAGCTTTACGACCTCAGTTCGACGCTCTACGCCCGTTTCGATCGCCTCAAGCTCACCTAGCATTACACCGTCTTCGTAATGCTTGAGGACCTTGGCAAACTCAACCGAGACCATCTGCGACTCGAGTGATGCCGGGAATTTCGTTCCGCCAGTCAAATTTAAACGGCGCTCGTTCTGACCACCGAAATAATAATTTAGCCCAGTCGTTACCAGATAACCGACGATAAGCAGGGACACGCTTCCCCAGATTTTGGTGGTGATCTTCACAACTAATCCCCAATTAGAAACCAGATTCTCGTACTCTGGAGCCAGTTTCCTACAGGTTTTTGTCATTCGGAAATTTTAGGCGCACATCGAAGTCGGTAATTTTGTTTACCTGACCCCCCACTTGGTGGTTTATTTCTTCCTGCGTCCTCCAACCCAATTAGGGAGGATGTGACAGCCGGGGGATCCAGAGGGGGACCTTCGGTGTCTTCATCATGGGGGATGATTGGGGAAAGTCATTGATTTCTGTGCAAGTCTACTCGCTCGCTGAAACGGTGCATCAGGCACCACTTCTTCGGTACAAGGCCGGGAGCGGGTCCAAAGTTTGTAACGTGGGAGGTCTCATTCAATGACCCTTGGTAAGAAAGTAAGGCACCTCTTCGATTTTAAGAAGGCGGGCCGCGCTCTTAGTAGCGTAATGTTAATGGCTGGTTTGACCTGGGGAACGGTCGCCCATGCAGAGGAGCCGGTAGAAATCCACGGCTTCATCTCGCAGGGTTGGCTGAAATCCACAGAGAATAACTTTTTGGGTCTCACCAAGGGTGAGTTCGGGGAATTCGAGTTCTTCGAAATGGGTATCAACTTCGCGACGAGCGTCACCGATGACCTGCGTATTGGTGCGCAGTTCTTTACCCGTGACCTTGGACCGATTGGTAACTCTGTCATCACACTCGACTGGGCGTTTGCCGATTATTCGATCACTGACGAGTTCAACATTCGTGCCGGTCGAATGAAGCAGTCCTACGGGCTCTACGGAGAATACTGGGACCTTGACTTGGTTCGACCGACAGTTGTTCTTCCAAACTCAGTCTACCTGATGTCGCTTCGGGACCTCTTGATTAACTTCAACGGGTTACAGTTCTACGGGAACATCGACCTCTGGGATTACAACCTAGGGTCGATCGACTACAAGGTCGGCGCGGGAGCGTTGATGGTTAACGACGCGGCGAACTCTTCCGTCGCATACTTCTTCAACAACCGAGCCTACGATGAGTACACCGATAAGTTCGCCTTTAAGATGACCGACCTGAAGGATAACTTCATCGCTAACCTCGCCTTACAGTGGAACACGCCAATTGACGGTTTACTCCTAAAGTACACCGGTACTTGGTTTGACGGTTTCGGTACAGTCCGCATCGAGGATGAGCTCTTTGATGCGTTTAAGACTATCGGCTTGGCTGATAATCGAACCTCGCAATTCAACACTATCGGTTTTAACGATGTTTTCTTCTGGGTGGCCTCTTTTGAATACACACTCGACAGCTTGATGATTGTCGGTGAGTACTGCCGTTACTGGGGCATGTTCGCAAGTGGCAATCCGAGCTTGATTCCGCACTCGACGCTGGATCAAGAACGGTTTTACCTGCAGCTCTCCTACCGGTTTTCTGACCTCTTTGAAGCGGCGACATACTACTCTGTTCAATACGACCCGTCGAATCGAAATGCGCGGGGCTTTGCCAACGGTTCGCAGAGCGTCTACCGGCACATTGAGCAAATTGGTGACCCATCATTCTCTTCTTGGACGAAAGACCTCGCGGTCTCACTTCGTTTTGACATCAACTATAACTGGCTCGTTAAACTAGAGGGCCACATCGTTGACGGTACTGCTGTTCTGTACCGCATCGACAACCGAGACACGACAACAATGGCGCGATTCTGGACCTTCTTCGGAATCAAAACAACGCTCACCTTCTGAGCAGTGGGAGGAATGGCGATGAGATTGAAGAAGAAGAAACGAGGAGGCGATCAAATGTTGTTTAGCTTAAGGCGCGACACTCTCATGACGGCCCTGCTTGCGGCAGCGCTTCTGTTCATGTCGGGTGTCGCACAGGCAAGCGAAATCACGATTGTGAAGAGCGACCACACCGTTGAGGAAATCTCGAAAAAGGATTTAAAGAAGATCCTCGAGGGCAAGTCAAAGACGTGGGATGACGGCTCGGCAATCATCTTGGTGACGCTAAAAGAGGGTCCCGCTCACGAAGCATTCTTGAAGAAGTATGCTCGAAAGAGTGCGAAACAATTTACCAACTACTGGCGGAAGATGGTCTTCTCGGGTCAGGGGAAAATGCCCCAGTCATTTGACACGGAAGACGAGCTGGCTGCGTTTGTAGCCGCAAACCCAGGGTCCATTGGCTACATAGCCAAAGCCCCTCCCGACGGTACAAAAGAGCTTAAAATTAAATAAGCTCCGATGATTAAACTAGAAAAGGCCGCCTCGAGCGGCCTTTTTTTTTGTGTGAGACTAAAGTCTGTGCTTCGATCTACCTATGAACATGCGCGTCCTCATAGCTGATGACAGTAAGCCCATGCGTGAGCTCGTCGCTCGCAGCCTCCACAAAGCCACAACTTCAAGCCTTGATATCGAGTTTGCGTCCGATGGCGAGGAAGCTCTGGCAACTGCAATGGAGTGGAAACCACATCTAATCTTTTCTGATTGGAATATGCCAAAGCTGGATGGCATTGCTTTTTTGGAGCTTTACCGGGAGCACCACCCAGACACACCGTTTGTGATGGTCACATCTGAGCATAGCGATGCCGCAAAAAGCGAAGCGATGGATAAAGGGGCAAGTGGCCTCATTGCGAAACCCTTTAAGCCCGATAACTTTCGTCCCTACCTCGAAAGCGCAGTTAGCTTGTTAAGCTAAGCTACGTTACCCCTAAGCACTTCTACGTTGGTCTGGTTCTTCGTTTTCGAGGTTTTCGACACGTCGCGATACATCGACAGTTGCATGTCGCATAATGCGCATGACCTCGTCGAGGTTATCTAATTTCACGGATAGAGGCTCAAGCGAAGCACGTACTTCATCGCGAAATTCGTCTAGGCTCTCAATATGCTCAGAAAGCATTCCTATCCACTCAAGACCCTTTCGACTGGCTCCACGCATTACATCAAGCTTAGCTTCAATCGCATCGAGGCGTCGGTTGAGAGTCTCTGTCAATTCATTCAAAGCGTCGTTGTTGTTCATGAGAAGAGCATACACCTACATCTGACTACCGAAAAAAAACCCGCGCAGATCTCAAAAACTCACTTTTTCATAATTATGGCGCAGCGTGCCTAGACGAACCCTAAAAGTGGGATCATACTACTTTATATTGGGGGATTGGGCCCAGGACGTGGGCGCAAAGAAAGGTCAAATCATCGCTTTGCAAGTTCTCTGTTTATATCAACAAAACGATATCTACCGAGAGCCCAGATCTACACAGTTGCCGGCAAAGCCCGACGACTGTGCGGGGTAAAGTTACGTCCGGAATACCAGTCCAAATTTTTGTAGGAGGTCCTTTATGAGAGTAATTATCACCGCCCGTCACATGAATCTCACAACGCCGCTCAGAGAGCACGCGGAGGAAAAGCTTGGACGCTCACTGATGAGAGTCTTCGATAAGCCTGCCGCTAAGATTGAGATTGAATTGGTTGACCTCGGTGAAATGAAGGATAAGCAATCTAAGGAATGTCGCGTTTCGGTCTTTATGCCGAGGGGACGTTCAATCAACATCACCGAGATCGATGATGACATGTACAAAGCCATCGACCTCGCACGAGACAGGCTCATCGAGCAAGTCAAACGGGAACGTGGTCGTCAGCGTCATGCGAGTAGAAACCGCAAGGATGCAGCCCGAGAGCGACTGGAAACAGCCATTCATTCACTGACCGCCGAGCCCGAAGATTGGGAAGCGGAACTCAGGGAGTACGAGCAGTCGACCTCGGTCGCCTAGCCTCATCAGCTTAACGCTTTAATTTCGACAAAGGCACCTCCTCGAGGTGCCTTTTTTTTGGCTCTTTTCAGCCTCTAGATTTCGTCCCTAGCTTCTGATTAAGAGCCGGCATGGGCCAAGAGTTTTCAACGACCGAAACTTTGATTCGTACAAGCGCATTGGGAGATGCGTTTCTTGCCGCCCCACTTGAGTTCCTAAAGCGTCATCCCGAGACTCTCCTCGTACATCGCTCACGCGACGACCAACTATCGCCCCAAGAGCTTCGGGACCTCCAAGAACGCACTGTCTCCGCGCCAGACTTCTCAGTGCGCAAGCGCTTCGCGCTCAAGCTTGAAACTGCCTCTCATGGTCCCATCTGCCTCAAGTTTCGTTCCCTGAGTTGGACCGAAGGCCTTCTAGGCCCCCTCCACGCGAGAGCCGAGCTTAGGCGTCACACGGAGGTGAAACGCCGGCACTTCGCCGCAACTGAGCCCCTCGGCATTGGCACCTGGCGTGATAACACCCGAAAGCGCTGGCAATATTTCATTCAAAGATGGATTGACCCGAGCTGGGCTTCCGGTGAGAGCCTCCTCAAAGAGTCCCTCTCAGCAACCAAGCTTGCCACGGAGATTGCGGCTCTACACAATGCCGGCATTTTTCATGGCGATCTAAAGCCCTACCATGTTGCGATACCCAGTGACGCAGCACACTGGCTCTATTTGGACCTCGACCCCGTTCGCTTTGGCCTCTCCCAGCGTCGTCGTGCCATTAATCTCTACCAAGGACTCAGATATTTCCTCGCCGCTGAGCGATCCCTCGCCTCGACCCTTATCGAACATTACGTGAAGCAGTTGGACTCGAAGCACACTACCTCGCTAAGCAAGCTCACACACCAGACGCTCAAACTCTTTGACCAGAAAATGGAAACCCACAGTGGCCCAAGATTCATCAACGACAGAGGCTAACCTCGGTACCTCAATATTCAAGATTTGGCTTATCGCCGTCGTAGCACGTCTCCTCTACGCCATGGTATCTCCCGGTTTTCACGCCCGCGATGATTATTTCCATGTCTTAGAACCCGCGCTTCAATGGCTCGATGATCCAAATTGGATCTGGGCCGACTCCACAACACCAGGAGCGGGTATTCGGTCGTTCCTCCTCCCCAAGGTTGTCCAGGGGCTCCTTGAGTTATGCGCTGCTCTCTCACCCTCCAATCAACTCAGAGTAGTCGGGGGCTTTCTGGCTCTATGGTCCAGTCTAATTGTACCACTCTCAATGCCACTCATCGCCCGTCTCTGCCCACAGAATCGCTCAAACCGGTTGATCCTCGCTTGGCTACTAGCGCTACATCCAGCGCTCATCTACGGGGCACCCAAGCTGCTCATCGAAATGCAGTGTTTACCTCTTCTCATGGCGTCTCTCAGCGTCCTCGTCCTCAGCAGACACCATCTCACGAAGGCTATCGCCGGCGTTTTATTCGGGTTCGCCGTCTATATCCGGTACCAAGCCATCACCACCGCAACCTTCGCACTAATATTCATCTGGCTCTCCCCGGGGAAAGCTGCCCAGAAATATATCAGCCTGCTGGCTCTTGTCGCAGGTGCCCTCGCCGGACTGAGTCTTGGGGGTGTCTATGACCTCATCACCGATGGCAGGTTTCTTGGGCCCCTCATCCAAAATATCCAAGTCAACTTGGAGCCATCGGCTGAACTGACCCGCTCTTCGCCGCTAAGTTATCTAGGAATTCTAGTGGTGCTGGCCTGCCCCTGGGTTATTCCCAAAATTCAATGGGCAAAACTGCGACTTTCGCCGACCTATTGGGCACTCATCGTCGGGGCCCTGAGCTTTATCGTTGTCCACTCAGCGACACCCCATAAAGAGGAACGATTTCTCTATCCAATCTTGCCGATGCTGCTCCTCGTCTTGGGTCCTGCTTGGTTTGCGCTACCAAGCACATCCATCAAACTGCGCAAAAGCCTCGTGGTCTTTCACCTATCTCTGACCGTGATTCTGTTTACGGTGCATCCCCAAATAGCGACAAGACAAGCCCTCGAAGGGCTGAGAGACACCGAAGCTTCAACCCTCATTTCGCTCGGGCCCGAGATACAGAGCTTCTTCATCAGACCGCTGAAGGCCGATATTGCGCGCAACCGTAAGTTCACACCGACGTGGCTCAATGCAGTTATCAAGCAAAAAAACGATGAAACGTTCTTCATACTTTCATATCAAGCTCAGACGGATGCGGTGGAAAGAGCGCTGACTGAAACTCAGCTTAAATGCGATTCGCCCGCCGTCTTCGAGCAAAACTGGGCTGACGCGCTCGCCTTTAAGCTCAACCCGAGACACAATTTACGCAGATCGCCAATCGAGACACGTCTCTGCAGACGTTAGTCCGACGAGTCCTCCCCTTCCGTCCGTTCATCTCCCTCAAGCAACACAGCGCGGGTAATCGCTGCTCCTCCAAAACGTCGACCAATCGCACGAGAGACCTCTTCTAGACCTTCTGCCCTCCGACGCTCCCGCGACTCAAAAAGCTCTCGGGGTCGCCGCTCAGTTTCGACGAGCTGACTGACGGATAAACCAATCAAACGCAGTGGACCGAGCTCATTCACCAGGGCTGGTAACTTAGACGAGGCCGCTTTGTAGAGTGTATCGGGGTCAAAAGCTTCGCGTTCGAGTCTCACCCGTCGTGTGGAAAGCTGAAAATTACTGGCTTTACACTTCAGAGTCACTACGCGACCGGCCAGACCGGCATCGCACAATCGATGCCCCACCTTCACCGCACAGCGTAAGAGCTCTCGCTCCAAAAAAGTCAGATCATCCGAATCAGACTCAAACGTCTGCTCTGCCCCCAACGATTTTGATTCGCGCTCCGTCTCAACTTCACGCGCATCTTCTCCACGTGCAAGCTTCGCCCACCACGGACCGCGCTCCCCAAACCACGACTCTAAGTGCGCATCGGATTGCCGGGCTAGGTCGCCAAAGGTCTTCAAACCCAATTCTTCGAATTGGGGAAGCGATTTCTTGCCGACCCCCCACATCCGCCTAATCGGCTGTGGCGCCAAGAAAGCCTGAAGCTCATCCTGCTCAACCATGAGCTGACCATTCGGCTTAGCGAGTCCACTGGCGAGTTTCGCGACGAATTTATTGGGTGCGATGCCGGCCGACGCGGGCAACGAAAGCTCAGTCGCGATTCTGTGTCTGATTGTACGAGCAATCTCCTCTGCGGGGCCCAAGAGCTTGAGGCTTCCGGAAACATCCAAGAAAGCCTCATCAATCGAGAGCGGTTCGATCTGCGGTGTGAAATCAGAGAAGATTTCGAAGACCTCTCTGCTTACTGAGCGGTAAACATCGTGCCGTCCGGGTACAACCCGCAAGTCTTTGCAGCGCCGCTTAGCCTCGATCAGTGGCATCGCGGAGTGGATACCAAATTTCCTTGCTGGATAAGAAGCTGCTGCGACGACGCTACGGTCGCTGTCCCCACAGACCGCAACCGGTAAATTACGTAGGGAAGGGTTATCCCTCACCTCAACCGATGCAAAAAACGCATCCATATCAACATGGATGATCGCTCGGCGCATGCGGCTTATTGGCTCCGGAAGTTGGTAAACTTAAGTTCACAGTCGAAGTCTTCAGCTTTGAGAATCGACATGACGTTTTGGAGTTCATCGCGAGATGGAGAGACGACCCGTACCTGCTCTTGCTGAATGGATGCTTGAACTTTCTTAAGCTTCTTATCCTTCAAAAACTTCACGATCTGCTTTGCCGTATCACTACTCAGGGCCATCTGAAGGCTAATAACCTGTCGGATCATAGACCCACCGGCCTTCTCTTTCTCTCCACGGTGAAGGTTCTTCGTCGGTACTTCGCGACGAATCATCTTACCAGATAAGACGTCCCAAATTGCATCGAGCTTGTATTCATCGCTTGCAGTTAGAACAATCGTGTTGTCGCTCCGCTTGAAGTCAATTTCAAATTCGACACCACGAAAGTCATAGCGATTGTCTAATTCCTTCTGGGCTTGATTGACAGCATTGTCGACCTCTTGCAGGTCACATTCGGTGATAATATCAAAGCTCTGTTTTGCAGGCATGCTATTCCCTCTCTTCTCGATAAAAGCGCAGGACCTCTCGTGCATCCTCAATTTGCGCTTCGATGGTTGCTCGGGCGGTACCACCCGTCACTTTGCGGCGCTCAATCGCGCCCTCTGCAGTTAATCCCTCAAAGTCTTGATGATTCAAGGGAGCAAGTTCGTCAGCCGACATCGCATCTGCCGCCTCGCGAAGTGAGCCATCAATCTCTCTCGCTTTGGCCGCAATTTTTGAGACGACGCGGTAAGCGTCCCTAAATGGGTGCCCGCGGTCGACCAAAATATCTGCAAGCTCTGTTGCGAGAGTATCATCAGTGAGCGCCGCTTCCATTTTGACACCATTGAAGCGAATTCCTCGAAAGGCTTCCGCCATTGCATTCAAATTGGACCGAGTCCAAAACGCGGAGCGCCAAACAGGCTGCTTATCTTCTTGCAAGTCGCGCTGGTAACTTGAGGGTAATCCTTTAATCAACATCAGGAGTGCAATGAGGTCACCTACAGGCTGACTGGCTCGCCCGCGTATAAGCTCGGCAAGGTCTGGATTCTTCTTATTCGGCATGAGGCTCGAACCAGTAGCGAGATCGTTTCGCCATTTTACATAGCCAAACTCTGTACTGCTCCAGACCACCAATTCTTCAGCCAGTCGCGAAAGATGTAGACAAGTCAGTGAGCACGCGAAGACAAATTCGATGGCAAAGTCACGGTCTCCGACAGCATCGAGGCTATTTTCCGAAATCGCATCGAATTTCAGCTCTCGTCTAAGCCACTCTCGGTCGAGGGCAAACGGATGCCCTGACACGGCACCACTGCCCAACGGTAACACCGATATTCGGCTGCGTGCCTGCAAGAGTCGTTCAACGTCACGTTCAATTGGCCAGAAATAACCCATCAACCAATGCGCAAGCCGAATTGGTTGCGCCCGTTGAAGGTGTGTGTAGGCTGGCATCAGAGTATCGAGTTCCTCAACCGCCTTTTCGACGATGACTTCCATCAACTCCAACATCGCATCGACGATATCGTCGAGCTTCGAACGAACAGTCATTCGAAATGCAGTCCCAACCTGGTCGTTACGGCTACGTCCCGTATGAAGTCGTCCACCAAGCTCAGGTAGGCGCCGAGTTACCTCCGCCTCGATTGCAGTGTGCACGTCCTCGGCGTCTTTCGGGACCCAATCACCCTCGCGCATGTCCTCGAGCATCGACTCAAGCTCACGCGCTAGAACCTCCCCATCTTGGGGGCTAAGCACGCCACAACGGCTCAGCGCGCGCGCGTAGGCTGCCGAGGCAATAAGGTCAGCTTCCGCGAGTGGAAGATCCTGACGAAGGGAATCTGAGATCAACGCAAGCGTTGGATGCATACCCGCTCCGGAGCCATCGCCCCAAAGTTGATCTTGGCCTTGTTTTTCTTGATCAGTCATGACCGTTCGATTAGTGCTCGTGGCTAGTAGGGTCAACCGAATAATGGGAGTACAATGCCTGCTCGCCAGAGAATTCTTGAGATAGTCCTTCAATCACCCCGACGGACCCTTATTGTTGCCCTTATCTTGGCGGTCGCGGCCCTCTATCCGGTCTCTAAACTGGATATTTCAACGTCTCGGAAAGCCCTTGTCCCACCCGATCACCCAGTTCAAGCGAACCTCATGCGGTTTCAGAGCCGTTTTGCGAGCACAGATATCCCGATCCTCGTCGCCCAGGGTGGCGAAGAAAAAGCACGACGAGACGCCCTAAGCGACGCCTGTCAGCAAATTCAACGCGCACTGGAGCTTACCGAAGCCAAGGTTTTTTGCCGCATTACGCCATCCAAGCTCGCTCCGATCGCCCTATCCCAGAGCTGGGACCTGACCGGCGGGCTCATCGAAGCGACCGAAGATATCGAATCGATGGATTCATTTGTGAGCGAAGGCTGGGAAGCGTGGTTCCCGTTCGTGGCCAGAAGAGCGCGGACCGCAGTCATGCAAACCCAGTTGAGCCTCTTTGAACCCGACCAGGCTCGTGAAAAGCTAGAGAACGCGTATGACCTTCTTAGCGCATTGGAAGGAGGAAGCCGTGCATTGGAAGCCCATAGCCGTGGGGAAGACCCATTTTCGGATCTTCTAGACTCTCCCCCAGAGGGTATCGATCGCGCCGGCTTCCTGACCTCCCCGGATGGGCAAGCCCTTCTAGCTCCCTTACTCATCGAATTTGAATCGGATGAGATAGGGTCGTTTCGCCCAACCATTGAGGCTATCCGTGGGGTGCTCACCGAGGTTTCAGCGAAGAGTTCTAAAGATGTTTCCTTAGGGGTCACGGGAATCCCTGCCCTGAACGTCGATGAATACCGCTCAATTGAACGCGGACTTTGGCAATCGAGCATTGCAACGACGTTGGGCATCCTCTGCCTCTTTTGGCTCGGGTTTCGTTCAATCGGTACCATCCTTATCGCTTTCATCCCCCTCGGACTCGGTGTCATCCTTACATTGAGCGGCACCCAGATGCATTTCGGCGGGCTCAATCTAATCACATCGAGCTTCATTTCGATTTTACTTGGACTTGGAATCGACCTCCCAGTGCATTGGCTAAGCAGGGTGCGCGAATCGCAACAAGATGGCCAGTCCGTCAAAGCCGCAATCAAAGATGCTCAAATCAATGCAGGCCGTGGTATCATCACCGGAACGCTCACCACGACCCTCTGTTTTCTGACACTTGCCCGGTCGGAATTCACAGCATTCGCTGAGCTTGGCATCATCACCGCGCTTGGTCTCATCTTGATGCTGGCTACGACGTTTATCCTACTGCCCGCAGCCCAAGTACTTCTACCTCGTCGATCATCTCTAAACGAGACGACCTGGTTCTCAAATCTTCTCGCCAGGTACACAGGGTTTATCGTCCGAAACCCCAAAGTCATTCTAGGACTTGGGCTTATACTTAGCATTGCCGGCATCACGGTGTTTAAGGATCTTGGCTTCCACTATCGCTACCTCGACTTCGTCCCCAAGGATACCGAGAGCGCCCGACTCTTGGCTAAATTCGAAGAAAGCAAGTCAAGTGGTGTTAACCAAGCAACGGTAGA